>JACPZY010000218.1 GCA_016195215.1 Actinomycetota bacterium
CATCAATCATGTCTTCTATGGCTTTCTCGGTCGCCGTATGCCGAGTGGAATTACAAAGGCGCAGGCGATTGCAGGGATGAGAGCAAAGGGCGAAAATCGCCTAGCAGATATGCTTGAAAAGAGTTCTGTCGTGCCAGGACAGGGCGTTGATTTCCACACCGTCTCTCGATTGCTCTTCCTGGTTATTGGGCTTTACCTCATTTCCTCCTTCTTTATGTGGCTCCAGGGCTATCTCATGGCGGGGGTGACCCAGAGGACGGTCTATCGACTTCGAAAACTAGCCGAAGAGAAGATCGGGAGATTGCCGCTGCGTTATTTCGATTCTCAATCACGTGGCGATCTATTGAGCAGGGTCACCAATGACATCGACAATATTTCCAACTCTATGCAGCAAGGACTTTCTCAGATTTTAAATTCCGTCCTCACAATTATTTCTGTTCTGGCAATGATGGTCTGGATTAGTCCGGAACTTGCCCTTGTCTCGCTCGTCGCAATTCCGTTGAGTATGTTTGCATCGCTTCGAATTGCCAAACGCTCTCAGAGGGAGTTCATTGCGCAGTGGGATTGGACGGGAAAACTTAACGGCCATGTGGAGGAGATGCACACGGGTCACGCACTTATAAAGGTCTTTGGGCAGAGAGAACGTGCGATTGAGGATTTTTCCAGGCTTAATTCTGAGTTATACAAGTCGACCTTCAGGGCACAGTACATCTCCGGGATTATCCAACCGATGACCGCTCTGATCTCTAACTTAATCTATGTTGCGATCGCGGTTTTAGGCGGATATCGAGTTGCAACAGGAAGCATGTCGCTTGGAGATGTTCAGGCCTTTATTCAGTATTCTCGCCAATTTGGAATGCCACTCTCGCAAATAGCCAATTTGGCAAATATGGTCCAGTCCGGGGTTGCTTCGGCCGAGAGGCTCTTTGAATTGCTTGATGCGAAAGAGGAGAGCCCCGACACCCAGCAGGCTGTGGCAATTGATCGGGCTATCGGGGAGATTCAATTTAAGGATGTTTCCTTCAGATATGCGCCCGATCAACCTTTGATTGAGAATTTCTCTCTCTCCGTTAAGTCGGGTGAGACTATCGCGATAGTTGGCCCAACTGGCGCTGGTAAGACAACATTGGTCAATCTCATTATGCGCTTTTATGAAATTGATTCTGGCGTTATTACTCTGGATGGGATTGATATCCGAAACCTCACTCGTGATGATCTTCGCCGTCAGTTTGGAATGGTTCTCCAGGACACCTGGCTCTTTACTGGAACTATGCGAGAGAACATCGCCTTTGGAAGTCCAGATCCTTCTCATGAAAGGGTCGCGGAGGCAGCAAAAGCGGCCAATATCGACCATTTCCTCCGTTCTCTGCCCAACGGGTATGACTCACTCCTGACTGATGACAATGCCACCGCCTCAAACGGGGAGCGCCAACTAATAACAATTGCCCGTGCGTTTATGGCAGATCCGGCCATACTCATTCTGGATGAGGCGACAAGTTCGGTAGACACACGTACCGAGATATTTGTCCAGCAGGCAATGGGTAGATTGAGGGCGGGCCGGACGAGTTTTGTGATTGCCCATCGCCTTTCCACTATCCGTGATGCGGACATAATATTGGTGATGGATAAGGGTCAACTAGTTGAACAAGGAAGCCATAGAGAGCTAATGGCCAAGCGGGGCTTCTATCATGATCTCTATGCGAGCCAATTCTCGGAGGCTGTCGAGACCTAAGTAGCGCACCTCAATACAGGGTGGCTCAGCCCCTCTTCAACTCTCTGTAGAAATTTTCGTGCGGACCTACTAATAGTAACTTCACTGATTTCTTTGAGATAATTCGGTAGGCAAGAAGCCATTGTTGATTATTCATCCGGAATTTGTAGATGGCAATTCCTTCCAGATCGCCAACTTTGGAGACACCTTTCGTTGGATCATTGGATATAAATTGGACGGCCTTGTCAACAGCCTTCTTCTGGTTGGGGTGTAGTTTCTTGATCGTTTTAAGAAATGTCGGTGTTACCAGTATTTGCATTAATTGAACTGGTATTCCTCGGTTGCCTCTTCGGCATCTGCCTTCAAGATTTCGCGGATGAGGGAGAAGGAGAGATCTGGGTTCTCTTCAGCGATGAGAGCCATTCGAAAATAGAATTCTATCTGCTTAGGGACTGAACGGTGCTCGACCGTTGCGATCCGTTTGGCGTCGGCGACTAAATCTTCAGCCAGTTTCACATTGATTGCCACTTTGACCTCCGGGAACTTAGGTGAGCACTGTACCACGTAATGGACCAAAAAGTAACCGAAAGGAACCTTTATGAATTAATTGATGCCCACTTCGAAGGTGCGTACGCTTGACCGCTATGTTGCCAAGTAGGCCAAAAGTAGTGTCGGTAAATGTCACATCCATCGTTCATGAAGGCGAATGGACGGGGAGTGTAGGTCGAACGGGAATCGATAAACGCTCAGTTCATGGACGCGTAAGACTCTGCGCCAATGCAGTAGCGGGAGATGTCGTTGCTGATCGGAAGGCGCACGGCGGATATGACAAAGCCGTCTATGCCTATGCACGAGAGGATGCGCAGTGGTGGGAACGAGAGTTAGGAATTTCGATTGCCGCCGGCAGGTTTGGCGAGAATTTAACAACCCAGGGAGTAGATGTGACTCATGCTCTCATCGGTGAGCGTTGGAGGATTGGATCTGCGCTACTGGAAGTTTCTCAGCCACGGATTCCTTGCACGGTCTTTGCTGGATTCTGGGACCGTTCAACGCTAATTAAAGACTTTACAAGTGCGGGAAGACCCGGTTCTTATCTGCGTATTATCGAAGAGGGTGAGATTGGCGCAGGTGATGAGATCGTTATTGTCCATCGGCCTTCACACGGCATCACCATCTCAGATTTATTTGCCGCAAAGAGTGGCGAAAGATCTCGCATCGCTGAAATAACAAATGTGCCAGAAGTTTCAGATTCCATCCGTGATTGGGCGCAAAGAATTCTCGGAGCTTGAATTAATCTACAACCCAGGTATCGCCGCTAGTTAAGAGTGAATTGAGATCCCCTGGACCCTGTTTTCCAATGATCTCCGAAATTTGGTTATTGACCATTGAGGAATATCCAGGGCGGGAGACATCGCGGAAAACGCCGACAGGGACGTGATTGTGACCCGTCGAGGTGAGGCGAGAGAGAGCAAATGCATAGGCTGGGTCAGGATTATGCGCGTCGTGAACAACCAGATCGCTCTCCACGACTGATCCGAGCTCGACTACTTCGAGAGAAGCACCTTTATGGACCAGTCCATGCGTTGAAGATTTTATTGGCTGACCGTGAACCATTTGCAAGAGTGCAGCTTCTTTGGTCTCATTATCTTTTACCAGATCGAAAGCGCCGTCATTGAAGATTGGGCAATTTTGGTAGATCTCAATGAGAGCAGAACCCTTATGAGCGCTTGCGGCACGGAGTGTCTCCAGAAGGTGCTTTCGATCGCTATCTATCGTGCGAGCGACAAAGGAGGCTTCGGCACCTAAGGCGAGTGAGATCGGATTGAAAGGAGTGTCAAGAGAGCCCAATGGAGTGGATTTTGTGATCTTTCCTTGCTCACTCGTGGGGGAGTATTGACCTTTAGTTAATCCGTAAATCTGGTTGTTGAATAACAGAATCTTCAATTCAACATTTCGGCGGAGAGTGTGAATGAGGTGATTGCCGCCGATTGAAAGGGAATCACCATCGCCGGTGATAACAAAGACAGTGAGATCAGGGCGCGAAATTGCCAGACCTGAGGCGATCGTTGGAGCGCGGCCATGGATTGAGTGCATGCCGAAAGTATTGAGGTAATACGGGAATCGAGAGGAGCATCCAATCCCGGAGATGAAGACAATCTTCTCTCGCGGGATTCCCAACTCAGGCAAATATGATTGCATGGTCGAAAGAATTGAGTAGTCACCGCAACCGGGGCACCATCTCACTTCCTGATCGGAGGTGAAGTCCTTCTTGGTCAATGCGACATCAGTCATGGAGCACCTCCATCGTCGCTTGAACGATTTCGGCCGTAGTAAACGGCAAGCCTCGCACCATGTTATATCCGATTACATCTTTGAGGAATTGGGATCGGAGCAGCATGGCAAGTTGTCCAAGATTCATTTCAGGAACAATTACTTTTGAATAACTCTCAAGGACGGTACCCAGGTTCTTCGGGAATGGGTTGATGTAGCGCAGATGTGCCTGAGCAATTTTCTCTCCATTGCCACGTAATTGCTCAACTGCGGCGGCAATCGGGCCGTAGGTAGATCCCCAACCAAGTAGCAAGACATCGGCATCGCCTGTTGGATCATCTACAAGAAGATCTGGGACCTTTATACCTGCGACTTTTGCCGCTCTTGTACGGACCATGTAATCGTGGTTGGCCGGATCGTAAGAAATTTCGCCTGTCACATCAGCTTTTTCAACTCCACCAATGCGGTGCTCAATGCCCTCTGTCCCCGGAATGGCCCATGGCCGTGCAAGAGTCTTGGGATCGCGCAGATATGGCTGGAAATCCTCTTGACTCTTCGCGAATTCAACGGTGAGATCTGGAAGCGATGAAACCTCTGGAATTCTCCACGGTTCTGAGCCATTTGCGATATATCCATCGGAGAGGAGGAAAACTGGAACTCGATAGGTAGTCGCGATCCGCACTGCCTCCAACGCCATCTCAAAGCAGTCCTTTGGGGTTGAAGGAGCGATGACGGCTACGGGGGATTCACCATTGCGACCAAACATCGCCTGCAGGAGATCAGCTTGTTCTGTTTTGGTTGGCAGACCGGTTGAAGGACCGCCGCGCTGTACATCAATGATAATTAAGGGGAGTTCGAGCATTACTCCCAGGCCGATCATCTCTCCCTTGAGCGCGACACCTGGACCAGATGTGGATGTAACACCCAGAGATCCGCCATAAGAGGCGCCTAAAGCCGAGCCGATCGCTGCAATTTCATCTTCGGCTTGGAAAGTGATAACGCCAAACTTCTTATGCTTTGAAAGCTCATGCAAAATATCGGATGCAGGAGTAATTGGGTAGGAACCGAGGAAAAGTTTGAGTCCACTCTGCTGTGAGGCCGCGACGAGGCCGTAAGCAAGAGCAACATTCCCACTGACATTTCGGTATCGACCGGGAGGCATCTTTGCTGGTGCGATTTCATATGAGACCGCGAAATCCTCTGTTGTCTCGCCGTAATTCCAGCCTGTCTTATAGGCGAGGAGATTTGCCGCAAGGATCTCCGGTTTTTTCGCAAATTTCGCCCTCAAGAAATTTTCCGTTGCCTCAACCGGGCGGTGGTACATCCACGAGAGCAACCCGAGTGCAAACATGTTCTTCGATCGTTCTGCTTCTTTGCGCGAGAGCGAGAGATTGGAGAGCGCCGCCACGGTGAGCGAGGTGAGAGCGACGGCATGAACCTTATAACTATCGAGGGAGTCATCCTCCAGAGGGTTTGTCGTGTACCCAACCTTGGTGAGATTTCGAGTAGTGAATTCATCGCTATCCAGGATGATGGTGGCGCCGCGGCGCAGATCGCGAATGTTGGCTTTGAGGGCAGCCGGGTTCATTGCGACCAAGATATCTGGGGCGTCGCCTGGAGTCTGGATCAGGTGGTCGGCGAAGTGAAGTTGGAAGGAAGAAACGCCGGGAAGAGTGCCTTGCGGAGCACGAATTTCGGCGGGGTAATTAGGAAGGGTGGAGAGGTCGTTTCCAAGGCTTGCAGTATCCATCGTGAAGCGGTCGCCGGTGAGTTGCATACCGTCTCCGCTATCACCAGCAAATCGAATAACTACCTGATCCAGAGAGATAACGGGCTTGCCCACTCGCATATCTTCCCACTTTGGCGCCCAATAGCCATCTGAATCCCATTTCTTTTAAGGGATATTCGTCTCACTTTCGCTCTCTGCCTGCTCCAACCTCTCATTGGGGATCCAACGAGTTAAGAGAGCGACCCCGAGCAAGAGCAGTGCACTCACTAGGTAGACGGTGTTGGCTGCGCTAACAAAGCCTTCGCGGGTGGCACTATCCAAATTTCTTAATGAACTCCCGGCAAGTCCGAGGTTCACAGTAGTCAGAGTGCCGTGGGTGTTCCAGAATCGGAAGATGGTAGCGAGCGAGAGTCCAACACCAAGTACTCCTCCCAATTGCCGGGCGAAGGTATTTATCGCCGATCCCGAGCCCCTATGTCTGTGACCCAGTGAATGCGGAGCTACGACTGATCCAAACTGTGTGACCAGGCCTGATCCGAAACCAAGTGCAATGACGGCGAGAGTCACGGTCCAGAGTTGGGGAGTTAGGTACAGGAGAAAGAAACCGATTGAGAAGGCGCTGAGCCCGACTGTGGCAAGCCATCGGTAGTAACCCGTCTTAGCGACCGAACGACTGGCCAACCCGGAGCCGATGAGATTGCCTACACCCATAGGGATGAGGACTGACCCCGCCACCACGGGACTCTTACCGTGCACGATCTGAATCGAGAGTGGTACAACGACAAGGCCAACGAGCATTGCGGCTCCTGAGAAGGAACTCGCAGTCACTGTCACGACAAAGAGCCGATTTCTAAAGAAGTGAATTGGAATTAAGGCGGAGTCTCCCAATCGTCGTTCAGTAAAGATAAAGAAAATGGCGCTAATGGGCAACGACAGTAGCAAGAAGGGACGCCAATGGGCGAGGCTTTCAGATACTGAGGATTGACTGAAGAGCAATAGGGATAGAACGAAGATGCTAAAAAGTGAGACCCCCCACCAATCAAATGCATGCTTGTGAAGTTCTTGCTTGACATGGAGGTATCGAAGAGCGCGGTATATGGCGATCAATGCGATTGGAACATTAAGGATGAAGATCCACCGCCAACCGGCGATTCCTAGAATGGAATTCTGAGTAGCTATTACTCCGCCTACTATCGGACCGAGCAAGCTCGACGAACCGAATACTGCTACAAAAACCAGTACATAGCGGGCTCTTTCGCGTGGCGGAACCACGTCAGAAATAACCGCGAAAGCGAGGGAGAGGAGTCCTCCGGCTCCCAGACCTTGGACTGTTCTGCCGAGAATCAAAAGAATGAACGTCGGCGCGATGGCACTAAGAATAGATCCAAAGAGAAAGAGTATGAGAGCTGCGAGAAATAGCCGGCGTCGTCCGAAACCATCTGATAGTCGGCCATAGATGGGAGTTGTGATCAGAGAGGCTAGGAGATATGTCGTAAGCAACCAACTCTGGTTCGGAAGTTGCGCGAAGTGGGTGGCAATTGTTGGCCCAGCCGTCGACATGACCGTCTGATCCAATGCAGCCAGGAACATTCCTAGTGCAAGAGAGGAGAGAATTTTTAGAATTGTAGGCGAAAGGGAGGTTTCACTTCTCTTCTTCTTCACCATTTGAGATTAGTTACTAGCTTGTGCCACAGTTGGAAGTTCTTGCCGCGGGTTTGGGCAACAATCCGAGGTACAGAAATCTGGCCAGGGTCCTATCGGGGAGAGCGCTTTTCTCTCACTCTCTCTTTGGCGCTCCAGAATGAGATCGACGACCCCAGAGATAAATTCGGGAGAGTCTCCAGGAGTTTCTACGCGTAAAAACTGCAGCCCCAACTTATCGGCCAATTCTTTTGCCTCGTGATCCAAATCCCATATGACTTCGACGTGATCGCTGATGAATCCAATCGGAACGACGATTACCGCTGAACTTCCCGATTCAGCTGCGCTCTGCAGAGCAGCGCCAATGTCGGGCTCTAGCCAGGGGATATGAGGCGCACCGCTGCGAGACTGATAGACCAATGACCAATGTGGAATCTCACCTGCGAATCTCTCTCTTACTTCGTCGAGAATGCACGTGGCAGCGGCATTGTGCTCTGCTACATAAGCGCCATTCTGGAAAGTACTGCGGAGATTTGCCGGCCCGGAACTCTCTGCCATGGAAATAGGAATGGAGTGAGTGGTGAAAAATATATGAGTTTCGGATCGACTGACGCCATTTCTTTCGAGCGTCTCAAGGGCTTGGGTCAATCCCTTGGCAAAGGGAGCAATAAATCCGGGGTGATCGAAATAGTGGCGTACTTTATCTATTGCTAAAATCCCGTTGAGTCCGGTATCAAGTAGCGCCTGTGCCAGGTTCTCGCGGTATTGGCGGCATCCCGAGTAGGAGGAGTAGGCACTACTCACGAAGGCGAGGACACTGCGATGGCCGTCCGCGTGTATTTGTTGAAGTGCTTCGGCTAGAAATGGATGTGAATTGCGATTTCCCCAATAAATTGGAGTTTCGATACCACGCCTAACGAATTCTTCGCGGAGGCATTTTAAAAAATTTCGATTCTGTTCATTTATAGGACTCACGCCACCAAGTGCTAAATAATGGTGCGAGACCTCTTCCAATCGTTCCCTTGGGACGCCTCGACCTGCAGTGACCCGTTCCAGAAATGGCATCACCTCATCTGGAGATTCTGGTCCACCGAATGTGGTGAGGAGGATTGCGTCGTAATTCACGAAATTAAATCTCCAATTGAAGATGGTTCAATTCTACGTCCGGTATAGAACGGAATCTCTTCACGGACATGGAGACGAGCCTTTGTTGAACGAAGATCGCGCATGAGGTCAACGATTTCTGGAAGATCATTTGATTCAAGGGCCAGAATCCACTCGTAATCTCCGAGAGCGAAGGAGGCCACGGTGTTACTTAGAATTCCGGTGAAATCACGACCGGCCATCCCGTGCTCGACAAGGAGGGCTCGCCGCTCTTCTTCTGGAAGTAGATACCATTCGTATGAGCGGACAAATGGGTAGACGCAGAGCCAATCTCGAGCAGGGGCTCCCGCCATAAAGGCTGGGACGTGACCTTTATTGAATTCGGCTGGCCGGTGCAATGCCATGGCAGCCCACACGCTCTCAAGAGAGTGACCAAGAGCGGAACGCTTGATTTCGCGAAGTACCGCTTGTATCTGCTCGGCGCGAGGGGCATGAAACCAGAACATGAGATCGGCGTTGGCCCGCATTCCGGAAACATCGTAGATACCCCGCAACTGGATATCTTCGCTCTCCGCTCTGGCTAGAATCTCGAGTAATTCGTTGACGCAATCCTCTGGATGTTCCGCAAATTGAGTTCGACGAAATACTGTCCACGATGTGAAGCGAATCGTCTCATTAATCTCTCTGGCTAAATTTTTCCCGCTCTGCTCGCTCATTAGGGCATTATGCCAGCCGACTACCTATCTCAGAACGAATATGAAAGGCTCTCAGTTGGCACACGCAACTCAATCTCTGCACCGATTGGAGGCTTTTTGATGGATCGCCCGTTGAGTGCGAATTCTCAGGGACCCTTTGCCGTTGCGGTCGTCGGTGGGGGCGTAAGCGGACTGATATGCGCTCGGCGTCTCAGCCAGCAGGGCGTACATGTCACACTATTTGAAGCAGAGCCATTACTTGGCGGCGAAATAAGGACAAGAACCTTTGCAGGACATGAGATCGACATGGGCGCGGAAGCAGTTCATATTTCTGCTCCAGGAATGAAGGAACTGATCCGAGAATTGGATCTCACTGATGCCCTCATTACTTCGAACCCCGGTATGTCTTGGCTATGGACAGGCCGGGGACTGCGTCGTCTGCCTGCCGGTGTAGGCCCCTCTGGGCCGCGTCGACTTCTACCAGTACTCCAATCAGGAATTATGTCTATTGGAGGATTAGCTCGGGCGGCTCTTGAGCCGCTGATTCCACGACGTACCCTCAGCGGGGATATTGGAGTGGGTGAGTACGTGGGTCAACGATTTGGCCACCAGGTTGTAGAACGTTTTGTGGATCCCGTGCTCGGCAGTTTGCATGCAGGCAACGTCTACAAATTGAGCCTTCGCGCCATTACCCCAGAACTTTCTGCGATTGCCGATTTGAGAGCTTCGGTAATGCTGAGTCGGCGTGAACAGAAGGCCGGACCACCTCTCTCTTTTGCTACGTGGGTCGGGGGACTCTCTCTATTTGTTGATCGACTTTTAGCTGGAACCGATGTTGAAGTGAGGAGATCATCGCCCGTTGATTCAGTGGCGAGATTGCCAAGTGGTCGTTTTCAGATTCAAGAGGCCAGTGGAGTTGTATTGGAAGTTGACGCGGTTGTTCTGGCACTTCCTGCCAGGATTGCTGCGAAATTAATCCGTCCGCTTTCTGCGAAGGCTGCGAATATTCTGGAGCAGATTCGGTACGCATCAGTTGCAACCGCGCTCGTTGCGTATCTTCTCGACGCCGTAAAGAACGTTCCGGCATTAAACGGTACAGGCCTTCTGGTTCCCTCTTCTAAGAATCGACTGTTAAAAGCCGCGACTTTTCTCACGACAAAATGGTCACACCTTGCTGATCCAAATTATTTCTTGATGCGTCTATCCAGTGGTAGAGCAGATGAAGAAGTAATTGATCAACTTGAGGACTCTGCGCTGGTCGCACAATTGCATAACGATTTGGTGGATGCGACAGGCATTACTGCCGAACCCGTTCAATATTTCGTGCAGCGGTGGCCCGAAGCAATCCCACAACTTGAAATTGGGCACCTAGACCTCGTTAGGCAGGTTCGTGAGGAGCTCGAAAGTTATCCGGGAGTCATGCTCGCAGGATCCTCGTATGACGGATTGGGTATCGCAACTTGTCTTCGCTCCGGTGAGCGCGCAGCAGTATCGTGCTTAACTCTCATTGCGCAGTAGAGGTGGTGGAATATGGCGCCAGCCTTATGCCGATCACGACCGGGGATATATACACGCCTCCCATGGAGCCCAGTTTGGCTAGATCTGTGAAACGCGGCTTTTAAGGCGCACATTGTTTGTAGCCATTATGGTACTTTTCAAGCACGAGATGAGGTATAATTCTAACCATCAAAGCGCACATTGTTTGTAAAGGGAGAGTCATGGCACTCAGTACTCAGACGCGGATAGCACGGTCGATCGGCCGTAGCAAGCGTGATGTTTTCCTCCGTGCCGATTTCGCCGATTTAGGTAGCCCCAGCCGAGTCACTCGCGCCCTCAGTGAACTGATTAGTGAAGGAAAACTGGTGAGACTCGGGTATGGCGTATATGCCAAAGCGGTTCCCAGCCCTGTCACAGGCAATCCGATACCGCGAAAAGTTCTCGAATCCCTGGTGGTTGAAGCATTCGATTCCTTGCGCATTCCGGTGGAATTGGGCATTGCGCGTTCGGCTTATGCAACCGGTAGTACGGGCCAAGTACCAATGTCGGTAACCGTATCAACTGGTTCCAGGCGGGTCAGTCGCAAACTAAAGCTCGGCAACCGTGAGGTCATATATGAGAAGCCTCTCCCCCGAGCAAGTTGAACTGATCAAAGCTGCCGCGAACGAAGATTTGTCGCTATTTTCTGCCGGAGCGCTAGAAAAGGACGTTCACCTGACCGAAGTTTTGCGCGCATTGACGTTAGTTGAAACCGAGGATCTCACACTGGTCTTCTGTGGCGGCACCAGCCTTGTCAAAGCATACGGATATCTGAATCGCATGTCCGAGGACATCGATATAAAAGTTGTTGACCGATCAGGCAGAAACACCTCGTCTGTCCGGCAGAGCATGAGCCATCTTAAAGTTGCAGTAACCCAGGCATTTGTCGATTCAGGATTTGTTGTTAGCGCACCCCAAGCAATGAGCGCAAATCGTTACATAACCTTCGATCTTCGCTATGAACCGAAATTTCCAAGTGAAGTAAGTTTGAGGCCAGAGATAAAGGTGGAGTTCACTTATGCTCCTGCTCATTTGCCCGTAGTGCAACGTTCAATCAGCATGCTGCTCCTTCGCGATTTAGGAATGGCTGAACCGCCCTTAGAATTCACTTGCAGCGCCATGGAAGAAACTCTGGCAGAGAAAGTACTTGGTTTCCTTAGACGTTCCTCAAGACCCTCGTCGAATCAAGACGGTGGCGAACGCCTAGTTCGCCATATCCACGACGTGCACATTTTGGCGGGCATGGAACCAGACTTAGTTGCTACACATCGAGCTTTCGCGCTGGCGGGTTGATTGCCGAACTTGATTAGGCGCTGATTTTCGCCACCATTCTCATTCGCATAGTCTGACAAGTGCGTACTGGGATGCGGCAGTTTCGCTAGCAATGTCAGGAAACTTGCGCCCTAAAGCCATCCTTAGTCGGAGAGTAACGCCATTGGTGATCCTTGGGGTTGATAGATGCAAGCAGGATCTTCTCCCAGTGCATTTCCCGTGCTGGCGTAGGCTCGCGCGCGCGAACCTCCGCAGAGATCAGCGTACTCGCAATAGCCACATCGACCGGAAAAATTGGAGGATCTAATCTCCCGAAGCAGAAGATTATCTCTGTAAATTTCAGCTATTGGATGATCCCGAACATTTCCTAATGGCTTGGGTAAGAATCCGGCCGGGTAGATCTCTCCGTCATATGCGACAAAAACAATTCCTTTACCATCGCGCGTCGCAGTGGTGTGCGCTCGCATCCTCATGGTTGCCGGTCCCATCAGGGATACCAAACTCTCAGAGAGCCTTCTGTAAAGCGGGCCCTCGGAGGCAGGTGCGCCATTGATTCGCTGTGTAACAATGCGTCGGAAGAATGGTGCTTCGACTGTACGAATGATGAAACCGTACTGCGATGCGTCGTAGAGAAAATGGCAGATCTCTTCGTGCTCCTCTGGTGTCACGGCTTCCGTCACTATCCCTCTTCCCATTTGAACAAGGAAGAAGACTTCCCAAATTTGCGCACCGGCATCTGAGACTATTTTCGCAATTTCCGCGAGCTCATCGACATTGGATCGCATCACGGTTGTATTGACTTGAACCGTGAGGCCGGCATTGGTCAAAGAATTGATCGCCTCAACTGTTTTTGCAAAATGCTCGGGGATTCCTCTCACTGTCTCATGAGTCTGCGCGATTGCACCGTCTAAACTTATTGAGACGGCTTTCACTCCACTTGCCGAAATTCTCTTGATCATTTCCGGTGTAAGTGATGGAGTGACGGAAGGAGAAAGGGCAACAGGCATTCCCAATCTAGTTGCGTGCTCGACGAGTTCGAAAATGTCAGGCCGTAACAAACAGTCACCGCCGGTAAGGACAAGTATCGGATAAGGACGGCCAAAGGCTGCCACTTGATTTATAAGTTCAAATCCCTCTTCGCTAGTAAGTTCGCCAGGAAGTGCCTCAGCAGTAGCGCTGGCCCGACAGTGCTTACACGCCAACAGACAGGCACGTGTTGTTTCCCAGAAAACTAGCATGGGTCGTTGTGCGTAATCTAAGCGAGGTTTAGTACTTGTAGCGACATTGCCGTGATCATGCGTCATCTCTAAACTCCATCTCTCCGAAAGAGGGCACTGATGAAAGTTAGAGTATGCCTATTGATTCAACGGTTTTGGCAAGTTTAGGTAAATGAGTCGACTCTCACCTTTTCTGCGTGCCAACTGGGAACAAATGAGTGATAGCACTCGGAGAATACTTGCGATGAATGGGTGAGCCAATCCGTTCACTCACCGTGTATAAAGGCAACCATCCGCGTAAGAACATCTGGATCAGTGTCTGGAGGCACTCCATGGCCAAGATTGAGGACGTGGGACGGAGCAAGCGATCCTCGCTCGATAACGTCGGCGACGTGTAATTTCAACTCTTCCCATGATCCACTTAATCTTTCTGGATCTATATTGCCCTGGAGGGGAATCGTCCCTCCCAGAATATTGTTTGCTACATCTAGAGGAGTATCTGAATCAATTCCCATAACGGTGGCACCAACATCTCGCATCTGAGTCAGCATTGAACCAGTCTGAGTTCCAAAGTGGACTCGCGGCACTGGAAGATCTGAAAGCGAAGTCATAACAGATTTAGAGTGGGGAGCCGCAAAGGTCACATACTCATCGAGCGATAATTTTCCCGCCCATGAATCAAAGAGTTGGAGCGCACTAGCTCCTGCCATAACTTGGGCGCGAATAAAGGTGCTTGTAGTTCGAGCTACCCAAGAAAGGATGTCGTGCCAGAGTTGAGGGTCATTCCTCATGAGCGATCGAGTAACTGGCAGAACTTTTGATGGAGATCCTTCAATTAAATACGAAGCAAGTGTAAAAGGTGCTCCACCAAAACCGATCAGAGGTATTGAACCCAGTTCTGCGACAACAATTTTTATAGCTTCGGTAATAGGCAAGAGTGCATCTGTATCGAGTTCTCTAAGATTCTCTAAATCTTGCCTGGTGCGAACTGGATGCTCAAGTACGGGTCCTATTCCTGAAGCTATGTCGACATTCACACCCGCTAGCCGAAGTGGAATCACAATATCACTGAAGAAAATGGCAGCGTCTACTTTGTGGCGACGCACTGGCTGGAGTGTGATTTCAGCGGCAACCTCCGGGCGTAGGCAGGAGTCGAGCATGGAAATTCCTGCCCGTATGGATCGATATTCGGGAAGAGATCGACCTGCCTGACGCATCATCCAGACTGGTTTGTAGGAGGTGCGAATGCCTTGGTAGGCCTTAATAACCTGAGAATCGGCGCTCAGGCTAGTAATCAGCGGATGATCCAACGGCAAGGGCACGGGAGAATCATGCCATTGAATTGGGACTACTATTCGCGAGTGGCGTTGGTATTAATTGGTGCGAGTCATCACAATCTCTCACTTGCCAAACTCGAACTTCTTGAGCGCGATGCAGGGCTCATCCGGAACCGTCTTTTTAAGCCTTCAAATATCGATCACGGCATAAATGGCGGTGTTCTAATATCCACGTGCAATCGTTTCGAGGTTTATTTCGACACCGAAAAATTCCATAACGCGGTTGATCATGTGATCGAGGTGATCGGAGAAATCTCTGGTTTGAAAGAGGTCGAGATTGACCAGGCGCTCCAAGTCTCTAGTGGTATGGCAGTGGTCCAGCATCTTTTTGCAGTGACGGCGGGCCTTGAATCCATGATTATTGGCGAGGCAGAAATCGCCGGCCAAGTCCGTAGTTCCTTCAAATTGGCTCAGAGGGAGAAGAGTACGACTCCACATTTGGAACAACTCTTTCAACGTGCCCTAGCGAATTCGAAAGTGGTTACGCATTCAACTGGCCTTGGCGCAGCGGGTCGGTCAATCGTAGATGTCGGGCTTACCGTTGTGCAGGAGAGATATGGTGACGTTGCGGATAAGCGCACTCTCGTACTCGGGACTGGGGCCTATGCGCGTGTCGTAGTTGCCGCTCTGCAGCGTCGGAACTGCTTAGATATTTCTGTCTATTCATCCAGCGGACGTGCTCGCCAATTTAGTCAATCGCACAATACAAAAGAAGTTCTGAGCGATGGGTTGCCTAAGGCGCTTGCTAACGCGGATTTGATTATCGCGTGCAGCGGAAATATAAATCCGGTTATTGGCGTCGACTTAATAAAGGCAACTAGGGAAGGGAAGGAAATTCTTCCGGTCATTGATGTCGCGCTTACCTCCGACCTCATGCCTGAAGTGAAAGATCTAGCCGAGTTGGATGTCATTGACCTCGACGTAATTCGTGACAACGCTCCAAGGGAGCATGGCGACGAGATTTTCAAAGCTCATGAGATTGTGCAGAAGGCAGTATTTGAATTTGAGAATGAACAGTCAGCTCGATCGATGGACCCGGCTGTGGCTGCCATGAGATCACACGTTGGAATCTTTATTGATCTTGAAGTTAAACGCGTGAGAGATAAATTGGGTGATGACGTGGCAACTCAAGTGGAGCTTTCTCTGCAGCGAGTGACGAATGCTCTGCTTCACTCTCCCTCAGTGCGAGCACGAAACCTTATTCGCTCGGGGGATCAGAACGATTATCGACAGGCATTGCAAGTACTTTTTGGAATCGATCTTGAAACACTGAAAGATGTCTAATCGAGTTTTTCTTCTGGGAACGCGGGGAAGTCTTCTTGCAACGACTCAGGCCCGTTCTGTCGCGGACTCATTAAAGTCCAGCGCTGGATTTGAGATCTCAGAGTCAATTATCCGTACGGAAGGGGACGACACCTCTACCTCGCTCACCAAGACAGCACGGCCGGGTGTCTTTGTATCGGCATTGAGGGAAGCGCTCATAACTGGCGAGGTGGACCTGATTGTCCACTCCTATAAGGATCTACCATCCCTTCCCGAGCCAGGAATAGTTATTGCTGCTGTTCCACAGCGCGAGGATCACAGAGATGCACTTATCTCACGTGAGAACCAGACCCTCCTACAGTTGCCCGCAGGCGCACGAGTCGGAACTTCCTCACCACGCAGGGCTGCACGCATTAGCCACCTTCGCCCCGACCTTGAAGTCATTCCTATCCGAGGGAATGTGGACTCTCGCTTGTCAAAGGTATCTGGGGGTGAGTTTGAGGCAGCAGTCCTCGCTGCGGCCGGTCTGAACCGCGTTGGGTATGCCGATAAAATAACTGAGTACTTCACTGTGGATCAATTACTACCTGCACCTGCGCAAGGTGCACTCGCCGTTGAGTGTCGCGTCGATGATGAGCAGTTGATTGAGGCACTTTCATTTCTAGAGGATCCATACACGAGACTCACAACAATGGCTGAGCGGGCAATTCTGGTTGGAATTTCGGCGACATGCGCCACGGCCATTGGTGCCTACGCTACATACAGAGATGGGACCTTGCACCTGGTTGCCGAACTTTCAGCATCCGATGCCGATGAGCACGTGAGGCGTTCTGCAAGCCAAGAAAATCTGCAATTACAAGATCTTTCTTTAGCATATGCTCTTGGACTCTCGGTTGCGCGGGAGATAATGGAAACGGAACTTGGTTCACGATTAGGTTCGACTCGTGGTTAAACCGGTGTTGCTTATTCGAAGCCAGAAGAACGAAGTCGACGCCGTCGCGCTTGGAAAGCTGGGGATTCCATCGTTAACCGATCCGTATGTAGAGATCAGAGTCACTAGTGAAGATGGTGAGGGGTTGAGACTCTTTGAACTTATGCGTTCCGCGGAGCAACCTCTCTGGGTCATCGCAACTTCAAGAAATTCGATCCACTTTTGGGCGCAATTGGTTGGGGAAGAAGCGTTCCGAACCGAGTTGCAGATTCACAAAAATCTAAATTTTGCTGCGATAGGCGAAGCGACTGCGCAGACTC
>JACPZY010000020.1 GCA_016195215.1 Actinomycetota bacterium
ACGCTTCCCTTCAATGTCCTTAAGTCCCCAGTCGCGATCCACACTTGCAGCAAAACGGAAGGTGGATGTTCCAAAATCTAACCCGAGAACTTCTTCTGCAGGAGCAGCAGAGTCTATGAGCAGATCTCTTCCAGTGATACCTGCCTCGAGCTCTCCAGAACCAACATAGACAGCAATATCTCTTGGACGCAAATAATAGAACTCGACTCCATTGTCGGGGTCGGACAGTACCAGATCTCTCATATCAGTACGTTGGCGGTAACCGGCTTCGCGCAATACTTCGGATGCAGATTCAGCGAGCGAGCCTTTATTTGGAACAGCAATTCTTAGCACGAGACTCCTTATAGATTTCGGTAGACGTCAGCGAGGGAGATTCCTCGTGCCAACATCATGGTTTGAAGGTGGTAGAGAAGCTGACTGATTTCCTCTGCCAATTTCTCATCACTTTCGTATTCGGCAGCAAGCCATACTTCGCCCGCTTCTTCTAGAATTTTCTTGCCTATTGAATGGACTCCAGAATCCACTGCAGCAACCGTTCCCGAATCCACGGGACGTGTTTGGACTTTTACCTGCAATTCGCTCCAGAGCTCATCAAAGGATTTCATGGCTACAGGTTACTGGACTAATGAACGCTGGAGATGGAGCATTTGGAGGGCAGCCGATGCAGCCTCAAAGCCTTTATCTTCAACACTTCCGGGTAATCCAGAGCGAGCCACGGCCTGTTCCAATGTGTTGCACATCAATACCCCAAATCCAATGGGCTTCTCTCTGGCCAATGTCAGTTCCATAATTCCGTGGGTCACGCCCTCACATATGAAATCAAAATGTGGCGTCTCCCCCTTGAGGACAAGTCCGAGAACGATGGCGGCGTCATAACCGCTATCTAGAATCATTTGAGCGGCGATAGGCAATTCAAAGGAACCAGGGACCCATTCAACTCTGATCTCCGCCAAACCGGCCTGGTTGCACGCCCTTTCGGCTCCGCTTACGAGTGCACCGCAAATTTCCATATGCCATTTCGAACTAATTATCGCCACTCGCGCATTCGGGATTCTTGGAATCTCAAGGGCTGGGGCTCCTTCTCCGCTCATTTCGTATGACCCTTTCCAAATAAATCAATGTCGCTAGGAATAATGTGCCCCATTCTGTCTCGTTTACTCGCCAGATATCGGGCATTTGATCTGTTCTGCCCAACGACTAAAGAGACTATCTCCACCTGAATCCCGGCGTTTTCGAGGGCGATGACTTTCTCGGGATTATTGGTCAGGAGTCGTATCTTGCGAAGATGTAAGAGTTCTAGTAGCTCAATTGCATCATGCCATTTCCTCTCATCAATTTCGTGTCCGAGCGCTAGGTTTGCATCGACGGTATCTAAGCCACCGTCTTGAAGCGCGTATGAACGGATCTTCTCTAATAATCCTATTCCGCGTCCTTCATGGCCACGAAGATAAATCACAACCCCAGACCCTTCCTTTTCGATCTGTGCCAGTGAGCTCTTCAGTTGAGGTCCGCACTCGCAACGAGTAGAACCAAGGACATCACCTGTAAAGCATTCGGAATGGATTCTCACCAATGGAGCAGGTAAATTGTTTTCCAACTTATCGCTCCCGAGTGTGAGGAGGACATTTTCATCCCCCTCTGCTCCCTTCACGATCGAAATTTTCCACGTAGCCCCGCCTCTCGGAAGTGAGGATTGAGCGGAAATGTCGGTAAATGAAAGTACATCGCGAGCCGGGAAGTTTGATTCTGCCAATTCAGCGATCGATATTGTGGGAATATTCCATTCCTGGGCAAACTCTTGCAACTGCTTACCGCGCATCATCGAACCATCTTCGTTGACCAATTCCGAGAGAACTGCAACTCGTGGCAATCCCGTCAATTGGCAGAGGGCGACCCCAGCCTCTGTATGGCCACGTCTGCCGGCAAGTCCATGTGGATGAGCAATGAGGGGAAAGATATGGCCTGGGCGCAAGAAGTCCGTTGCTTCTGACTCTTCATTCGCTAAAGCGCGTGCTGTCTTTGCTCGTTCTTGCGCAGAGATGCCAGTTGTTACACCCTCTTTATAATCCACGGTAACTGTAAATGCAGTGCCTTTCGAATCCTCATTCCGACTTACCATAGGAGGGAGCGCAAGAACGCGTGCTCGGTCTGCATCCATGGCGACACAAACGACCCCAGACGTGTGCCGGATCATGAATCCCATTTTCTCTGCATCCATGAAGATCGCAGGAGCGATTAAATCTCCCTCATTCTCTCGGTCAAAGTCGTCAGTGACGATAATATAAGCACCGTTCTTAAATGCGGTCAAAGCCTCTTGCATCATGAACGATCCCCTTTGCTCAGTAATCTTTCGACGTACTTAGCCAGCACGTCCACTTCAATATTGACGGGATCGTCGACCTTCAGAGTTCCGAGAATGGTCTTTGATAGTGTTTCGGGAATCAGCCAGATCTCAATTTGGGAAAACTCATCATCAATACTGCCGACCGTAAGTGAGACGCCATCCACAGCAATCGAACCCTGCGCGACAACATACTTCAATAAATTGGCCGGGATAAAGACTAGAAGACGTTCCCATCGTTCCCCTGCTTCGCGTGTGACGACTCTGCCAACTCCGTCCACATGGCCTTGGACTAAATGACCGCCAAGACGCTCTGTTGGTAGCAGCGCCAATTCCAAATTGACTCTACTGCCCGAACGAAGATCACTGAGGCTGGAGAGACGCAAAGTCTGAATCATCACGTCCACCGTTACAGCACCATTCCTTTTTTCCGTGGCTGTAAGACAGACGCCATTCACGCTAATGGAATCACCTATCTCGATCAAGTTTGCCAATGAGCCAGCATCAAAGAGCAGTTCGATCGAATTCTCATGTTCAATCAATTCCTTGACTGTTCCTACCTCCTGAATTAGGCCAGTGAACACTATGAATTTGCCTCTGCTCTCTCTCTAATTGCGGGTCGGAGTACTGTAAAAGTGTCAACACCGCTTCTTTCCACCTTGATAAGGCGGAAATCAAGACGTTGCGAGATGGTCTTGACATTAAGGTTCCCGATTGCCTTCAATCCGGCACCTAATATGGTTGGGGCTTGGTACCACTGGATTTCATCAATTAGACCTTCTTTTAATAGAGAAGTGCCCAGTTCCGAACCAGATTCAATTAGGACTTGATTTACTCCGAGTTCAACCAACGAATCAATCACAGTGTCTAGATCTCTAGTTTTCAAGAAAATCGTGTGTGCCTGCCCTTTTCTGAGAATAAAACCTTCGGGAATCTGGCGGGTTCCCACGATTATGCGAATTGGACGGCGATCGTCACCGCGCGGTATCAATGACGGATTATCTGCAAGCGCAGTGCCCGTGCCTATCACGATCGCGTCGGACTCCGCCCGTAATCTCTGTACGGACCTTCGGGAATCCTCGGATGTAATCCATTTTGAAGTGCCATCAACTGCCGCCGAAAAGCCATCCACGGTGCTGGCAATCTTCCATATGAGAAATGGTCTGCCTGTTTCAATTTTGTGCAGCCAGGATCTATTTGATTCCCTTGCTTCACCTGCTAGGAGACCAGACGTCACTTCAATACCGGCGCCCGACAGATCCTTTCCGCCACCTTCTGCAATTGGATTCGGATCCTTCAACGCGAAAACGACCCGGGCAATCCCTGCCTTTATCAACGCCTGGGTACACGGCGGCGTCTTACCAAAATGGTTGCATGGCTCCAAAGTCACATAAATTGTGGCTCCCTCTGGCTTCTTAGAATGTGCAGCACAATCTGCTAAGGCTCGGACTTCTGCATGGTCACCACCGGCGTGAAATCCTTCACCGATCACTTCACCTGCTGCAGAGAGAAGGACGGCTCCGACAATTGGGTTGGGGAAAGTCCTTCCCAGACCTGAGAGAGAAAGTTCGATGGCACGAGCCATGTAATCTCGATCTTCCATCTCTCCCCCTCAAATAAAACCGGGGGCAGAAATAAAGAGCATGAAGCCAACGGAACGAAGGCGCCAGTTCAATACGTTTCCCTTTATCCAGACTCTAACTGTCGGTCTTGGAATTTCGCCAAGTCAACCGACCACTGGATGTGGCCGGGTCGCGGACTCTCACCGCCGGTTCGGATTTACACCGACCCCCGGAAGAACGTGCGCCTATTCTGGCACAGACTCCGCCAAAGCGCGCAATTTGGTAATCATCCGCGCTGGATCTGGCGCCTTGAATACGGCGCTTCCAGCAACAAAGGTATCGGCCCCAGCAGCTGTTGCGATCTCAATCGTCTCCTCAGATATGCCACCATCAACCTGAAGCCAGATTGGCCTAGAGCCGATTATTCGTCTCGCTCTCTCAATTTTCGGAAGCATATCTCGCATAAAACTCTGTCCGCCAAATCCAGGTTCCACGGTCATAATCAGAAACATATCTACTAGATCCGTGAACTCCTCGTAATCCGTGATTTCAGTACCAGGCTTCACGGCGAGTCCAGCCCTAGCACCTTCGCGCCGAATTGATTTAAGTGTTCCGGCAATATCTTCCGCATATTGTGGCGCGATCCGGTCCGCATCAAGAACCATGAGATGCGCGTCAACTGGCAGAATACTTTCGCGGATAATTTTCGAGGCCGTTTCAAAATTGAATGTGAAATTGGGAACGAAAAGATTGTCCATTACATCGAGGTGGACTAAATCGGAAACCTCCGCAATTCGTCTGATTTCCCCTGCTAAATCATTGAAATTTGCGTTGAGAATGCTTGGTGTAATTTTGACCTCGCGCGACATGGAGGAATAGTACCTGAGGCTACGAGATTCGCTCGAAAAGCGTGAGGAACATGGCGTCGGTCCCGTGTCGGTGAGTCCATAGTTGCATGGAGCCATTGATAACTGCGTTCTCTAAATTTGCAGGCAAGTAGGGCTCAACCGATATTTGACGTATATCCTGTCGGCGTCGCAATGCACTTGAAACTTGGACTTTAGTCTCAGCTAAATGTGGAGAGCAGGTTGCGTAACCGATAATTCCACCGATTTCAGTGTTATCTATCGCACTATCTAGCAGCTCCCTCTGCAGTCGGGATAACCCAGCGAGGTCTGAAAGTTTCCGGCGCCAACGGACTTCTGGACGCCGCCGAAGCGCTCCAATTCCAGTACAGGGAACGTCGGCGAGAATCGCCCCAAAAGTGCGACCATGTTCGGCGATGTTGCGTCCATCTCCGACCCATACTTCTGCCTCTGCAACAACCTGTTCAACAAGAGCCGCGCGAGCAGAAGAAATCTCGTTGGTTACAAAGTGCTTACCCAACTTCTGCGCCAGACTTGAAACCAAGGCAGCTTTTCCCCCAGGACCCGCACAGAGATCCAGCCAATCCTCTTTCTCTGCGGATGCATCCGCGAATATTGATCCCACGAGTTGCGATCCTTCATCTTGAATGCCCGCTTTCCTCAGTCGGATAAGATCGATATCACCAGGTACTCCCACTGTTGTTGCGCCGTAGGGCGAATATTTTGTCGGTTCGCCTCCAAGTAAGAGAAGGTCTTCTTGTGTCGTGCGTCCGGGCCAGGAGACCAAGGTTGGAGAGGCAGGAACATTATTGGCGGCGAGGGCCAAAATCACCTCTTCCTCTTGGCGGAGCAGATCAAAATAGGCGGAGACGATCCATTCTGGATGCGAATACTTGATTGATAACCTCTCGGTGGGATCCTCAAGTAATGCGATGGAGTCAAACCATTCCTCCAATGTCCATTTGCTTACTCGTCGCAGAAGGGCATTAACATAAGTTGCGCGCGACTCCCCCAAAACTTTCCGCGCGAGTTCGACAGTTGCAGACACAGCCGCGTGAGGGGGAACTCGCATCTCCATCAGTTGGTGCACGCCTAGACGAGAGATATCGACAATTCCAGAATCCACGGAATCCCAAGGTCTGTCGCTCACCTGCGAAAGCATCCAGTCATGGCGCCCTTGCATACGAAGGGTGCCGTACACCAATTCTGTTACAAAAGCTCTATCTCGAAGTTCAAGGAGGCTTTCGGTCAACGCTTTTGGTAGAAGCAAATTTGCATATGCATCGCCACGGTTTACTAGCGTAAGAACTTCAAAGGCAAGGACCCGCGACGGATCTGGGTGAGGCTTTCGGAATTTGCTCGGAGCGCTAGACAAACGACTCACCAGGAATAGCACGCGCTCCGTTGCTCCAACTCTTTGCAGACATGGTTTTCTTCCCCGAAGGTGTCACCTCCTCAAGAACGATTGCATCTCCTGTGCCGCACCCAACTAGTACATTGCCATTTTTGATGGCGATTTCACCTCGATGCAATCGATCGTCGCTGAGATACGGGCGCGCTCTCACGACTCGTAATGGCTCGCCTCGCCACGTTGTCCAAGCACCAGGTTCTGGCGTGAACGCTCGGATGTGTCTGTCAATCCCGATTACATCTCCATCCCATCGGATGCGAGCATCCTCTTTTGTAATCTTGGGTGCATAACTCACCCCCATCTCTCCCTGCCTGACCGGGCTAAATCCTTTTTCAATGAGATCGATAGAGTCACGGAGTAGTTCTGGTCCAAGGAGGGCCATTCTTTCGAGACACTCCCCTGAATTCTCATGTGGCTCGTTGGGCACCGCCTTCTGCAGATAGATAGGACCAGTGTCCATTCCTTCATCAAGGGCAAAGACGGTTAGTCCGATATTTGGATCTCCGTGAAGAATTGCACACTGTACGGGCGCGGCGCCGCGCCATGCCGGCAAGAGTGAGAAGTGCAAATTTATGAAACCATGTCGTGGAATGCTCAAAATTCCTCTCGGCAGTATAACGCCGTAGCCAATCGTGACGACAAGGTCAATAATCTTAAGTGGTTGAGCGAGTTCGTCTGATTTGGAAGGCTTAATACAGCGAATCTCATGAGCATCAGCCCAGAATCCGACTTGGGATTCTCTCAATGACCGCCCACGACCCGCTGGCCGATCTGGCCGCGTAATGATCAAGTCCAGATCATGCGCCGACGCGACTAACCAGTCAAGCGTCGGGAGAGCCACTGCGGGAGTCGCCGCAACAGCAATATGCATTAGAGACCTTTGTCAAATGTGTAATGTGGCGAAACTCTAATTTCAGCGCTGAGACCAGATTGTTGCCTGAGCCCGAACCACTCCGATTCACGAATCTCCTTCATCGCACTCTTTCGATCTTCTTTTGTGAGCCGATCAATAAAGAGAACTCCATCGAGATGGTCAGTTTCGTGTTGAAGTGCTCGAGCTAGAAGTTCGGTCCCCTCCACGGAAATTGGCTCGCCGTACATATTCCAGCCCTTTGCGACAACTCGAAATGCTCGCGGTGTGCTGTATCGGAGTTCCGGAAAAGAGAGACAACCTTCTTCGCCTTCTTGAAGGTCCTCACTCAAATCTAACGTTGGGTTGATGAGATGGCCCAATGCCTCGTCAATGTCCCATACAAATACGCGGAGAGGAACCCCGATCTGCGGAGCGGCTAATCCTGCCCCCGGCGCATCTAGCATTGTCTCCGTCAGATCAGAGACCAAGACTCGTAATTCTTTATCAAAATCAACTACCGGCAAAGATGGCGTCACCAGTACAGGATCGCCAAAAAGGCGAATGGGCTGGATAGACATGAGCGAAGTCTAATGGGTCAAAGAATGAGGATCGACTCTCATTGTAAAGAGAGGCTTATGCGAAATCGACCGGCGACGCTGTAATTCGTGGAGAAAATCAATCACCCCAGAAGCAATTGAAAAGGGTGCTGATACCAAGACTCGTGACCTCTGATTCTCGCGCAGGTGTGGAGCAGATATTTGAGAAAGAGATGATATCCGACCATCTCGGCGAGCGGACTCGAGTCCTGAGTGGAGGGCGGTGGCTTCAGCCAAGTCTGTTTCGAGGGAAATAAAACGGTAGTAAGGAGGGAATTTCAATTCCTCGCGCTCTTGAAGTTCCTTTCGGATCATTGTTGTCGAATCCCAGCGTGTCAATGATGAAACTATGGGATGCCCCGGATCGAGGACGAGGAATACTGCACCTGAATCCGATACTAAACTTGCAGACTCAAAAAAATGTTCGCGCGCGACTTCACCTGAGCGCAGATCTGTATGAGCGAAAAATCGGGTTCCTTCCAAAAGCGCTACCACTGCGTAACCGCCCGAGACCTGTGGTTGCGATCCTGGCGTAGCGACAACAAGAGAGGGTTGATTGGGAGCGACGTCGACGATGTGATCGCCTGAGGAATTAATCACTTGGTAATTTGGAAATGCCCTTCCAATTTCTTCAGAGAATCGATCTATCCCTCTCGAAGCAATATGAATCACCGTTCCCTGGCACCATCTGCAATGCCAGGAGGGATACTCAGTAAAACAGAGAACACACTGCGGATCCCTCGCGGATTCCTTCTGTTGCAACCGCCCCCCACAATCACAGAGGGCGATATTTCGGCACTTACTGCATAGGACTGCATTTCCGTAACCCTTTCGGGGAACAAGAAAAAGTACCGGTCCAGACTTCAGCCCATTTCGCACGACGCTAAAAAGTTTGCTCGGGAGAAGCTCTCCAAGTGACTGCGAAGAGGCCGAAACCGCTCTCCGCCTCTTGGATGAAAGATGAATTATCCAGCCTGATTCAATGAGCCTTGCCAACTCAAGAGAGGGCGAGAAGCCCAGGAAGACTAAGTTTGTCTTTGATTGGTTTGCCCTTACCAGCGCAACGTCGCGTACATTCCAACCCGGAGTACGTGGTTCGTAGAGAAGTTCGGAAGTTTCGCTCATCACAATAATTGTGGAGCCTGGTTCCAAGGGAGCGAATACTGCTCCGCGAAGACCAATGGCAATCCGTGCATTTCCCGCCTTCACTCGAAGATAGTTTCGATAGCGGTCAGCTCTGGAAATGTGTCCGTCCAAGCGCGCCACGAACTCAGGTGGCATTACCGCCAGAAGCTCACCTTCCACTTGAATAAGTTGGCGTTCGTCAGGAACGACAAGAAGCACCTGTCCTAGTTCAAGTCGTGCAGAAATGAGTTGGGCAATGAGCGCAGAAATATTCTTTGAAGGTGGAAGGGACCAGAATATTCGGATCTCTTTGCTGAGGAGTTCTCGTGGTAGATCTCGACTTGCTTCATATTGGAATTCAACTTCTACCGAACCCCTGATCTCTTCCTTATCAACGGCTGCAACCCGTGGGGGGATTGCGCTTCGGATAACGTCATATGGCGTCCCCGCCCAGCGACGCGCAACCAGGGAAATCAACTCCATTGATTCCGACGATAGAATGGAGTACGGGGAGAGAACTTTTAGAATCTGTTTGAGATTGCCAGCGTTTGGTGAACTCTCGGTTATTTCTATAATAATTCCTTCGTGCACTGAATTACCAAACTCCACTTCAATACGGACGCCTGGAAGCGCAGAGAGTGAAAGCGCCTCTGGAACCCAGTAATTAAAAGGTGAATCCAGGTGAAAAACCCCGCTATCTACCCAGACACGCGCAACTGGTTGGTGGAGTGCTACGGTCTGTTTACCCAAAGTGCCGACTTGAGACTTCAGTCGAAGAGCTCGTGGC
>JACPZY010000021.1 GCA_016195215.1 Actinomycetota bacterium
AAATATCTTCCTGTCGCAAAAAAATGGACTGCATTTAGAGATATTCCCACCCCACGCCTCACGAAGAAAAATGAACGTCCAATATGACATCCTCACGCGACGACATTCTGAGACGAATAGACCATGCACGATTCGGCATGAGCGCACTCGAGCCAAAACGAAAGTACGACACTTCCTCTACCCTTTCTCAAGAAGAATTGCTCGACCTGCTGGAAGATCGGATTCTCGACTACAAGGCCACCTTCACTCGAGTAGACAATGTGCCCTCAGCAATCGCGAATATTCTGGCTGAATATAATTTGAGTAAAATTATCATTCCTGAAGGACTGCCCTCAGCCTGGTCCAGCGGGTCAATTGATAAGAACTTCTCTTCCGCACAACTTGATGAGTTCGATGTTGTCATCACCTCCAGCGAAGTGGCGATTGCCGTAACCGGGACAATCATTCTCAATCACTCACGCACCGACCAAGGTCGACGAGCAATATCATTAGTACCGGACACCCACATCTGCGTGGTCAACGCGGCTCATGTTGTGGGAACCGTCGTTGAAGCAGTTCGCCGACTGAATGCAAAAAATCATCAGACCTGGATCTCTGGCCCGTCCGCCACGAGTGACATCGAATTAGAGCGAGTAGAAGGTGTTCACGGCCCTCGCAACCTTCACGTCATTCTCGACTTGAACTGAACCTTTAATTTCTTCTCCGTTGCCGGAGTTGTCACCAAGTAAAGGGCGGTGGTTATAAAGAGCATGACAAGTGGAATGCCGTAGGCCCATGAGAATCCGGACCTATCACTTGCCCATCCCATGACCCATGGACCAAAGCCAATCGCCGGGCCTGCACCAATAACATTGGCGGCAATTCCGGCATCGGCCCCCTTATGTGATTGAGCAGCCCGCATCAATGCAAGTGCTCCAATCGGGCCTATCCCCAACGCCGCCACGAGCAATCCCACGACCGTAACGGAAGGGGAGTGTAGGAGGATCACTATAAGTAATCCAATGAAGGCAAGGGCAAATGAAAAAGCCCAGACTCTATTTGCACTAACTCGCGAAGTGAATGAGAACCCCAAACGTGAGATCGCGATCCCATAACTAAAAAGAGCTACAAGAAGAACAGCGCTTCCCACTGTCACGTCACGCGAAATAAGAAGGTCGAGTGCCCAGGCGCCAGTTGCGGACTCCATAAAATTGGCGCTGAATCCAAAAAGAACCATTACCAAAAGTGAGTAATCCCAATGTCGCTCTCCATCTTTCTTGGCAACTGGAGGTCGATCGGGAACGTGCGGCACTATCTTCACAGCAATTACACCTATGAGAAGTGCACATAACCCAAGAGTGATCCGCCACGAAATTCCAAGGCGAATCAAAGTGCCGATTATCGAGGGGGCGAGAGCGCCCGAGGCAGTGGCGACGCCAGCGAGACGTAACATCACCTTCATTGACATGCCGGAGGCCTGACCCAACGTTGCCGCATTTGCATTATTAAAAAGCGTTGCACCTGCGCCTGCAAGGGACATCGCAGGGACTGTAATCCATAGGGACTTTCCTACAGCAAAAGAAATCAGGCTCACTGTTGTGATGATCCAGCCTGCACTCATGACGAGGCGAGGCGAATATCGTTGAATCAATTTAGGGACGGCAAATGAAATAAGGGTGATGGTTGCAGCAAATCCGATGTTATGGGCAGATGCTAGAGAGCGGCTGATCCCCATGTCTCGCTTTAAAAGTGGGACGGAGTAACCCATCCCGTACATGAGAAATCCCATGGCACTGGCCAAAGTCATAAGCCGAGTGCGACCGTTTTTTGTAAGTTCTCCAACCACAATTAGCGGAAGTTCTCGGCCGGACGCCCTTTGATCACAGGGTCCCAATCCGCGGACTTCTGCCAAGGAGTCTCATATGTGGGTTTATTGACGTAGCGGTCGACGGTGAATATAAGTGTCGCACCAGATCCTGGCGCCAAATCAATGGCACACCACGGCCCGTCAATCACGTGCACCTGCCTCACCCCCGACTCTTTGATCACATCGACGTTCGCAAAGCGATGTTCTCCAAAGGCACCCGCTTGAATCACGAGTCGGCGCAAGTGAGTCTTACTCACGTTTACCGCTTGCATGGAGATCGTCGTGGCGGTTAATCCATCCACAATTACAGCGACATCTTCAGGAAGTCCAGGGCGCATCTTCAAGCCATCGAAGAGCCGCACCTTGCCATGTTGCAATCCACCGTGGGAAATATGCATCGGTGCGCCCATAGTCATCTGCGCTAGACCCTCAAAGTAAACAGGATTGAACTCCTGCCATGCGTGAATTTGATAGCCGTCCACTCGTAGATCAAGACCCACCTCTACATCTGCTGTTGCGGGATCATAACTATCCCAATTTCGCGGATTACCTGTACTTGATCGCATCTTCCGAAGTTGATTTGAGATCAAATCAATATTTGCTTGAAGAATATCCTGCGGATAACTTGGCAACTTCCCCTGCATAAACTGGAACCAGGGCAAAGTATTTGCAATGTAGTGCTTTGTGTCCCGTCCTATTAATGCATCACGGCCGGAGACTCCAGGAATCGCAACCTGATCCCAATCATTGTCACGGGGTAATTGCATGATTCGCTCAAGATCCTCATCAGCCATAGAAGTGGTCCAGATATATATCATGTGACGGGGCGATGGAATCCTGTAATCCGCCCACCCTGAATCAAAGTGGCGATGAGGGACCATTGTCACGCCGTCAACTTCTTTACGTAATGACCAGATAAGGTCGTACTGCGAGCGCGCCAAGTCCAATTGCGAGTAGTCGCCCGTGAGCAGAACAGCATTCATACACGCATTTGTCAGCGGCTCCATAATTGTCATGAAGCCATGAGGCCAACGCCAACCGTAATAACCGCCCCACCATTTGCCGTCGTTGTATTCACCGATTTTTCCTGACAGACCAATATTGTCAGGCATGATGCCGTTATTTTGCACCGCCCGTTGGCGCCAGCCATCTAAGTAACCAACTACCCAATCGCGCAGATGCTCCTCCTGGGAGTACATGTAGGCATGAGTCATAAGCGAAGTTGAATTGAGATTGAGGGGAACATCACCACGGTTCATGCGGGCGTTCATCTTCTCGATTAATTCGGCGTAAATAACAGGATCTGACCACTTGCAGAGCATCGTGGAAAAATCATTCTTGGTAATGTCTTCATACGGAGCTAGATAGTCATCCAAAACTGTCCGATGCGTAAACCAGTCCTCATGAGTTACTACAAAGCGAGGGCCCCGGCTTCCAGTCAGCGGAGAGCGGATCATCTTCTGCTTGGAATCATAGTTCTGGGCTAACTCGTC
>JACPZY010000024.1 GCA_016195215.1 Actinomycetota bacterium
AACCGATCAGTTCCGCTTCTTGGTTTACCTGGGAATCCTCAATCAGCCATCGTCGGACTCATGACACTGGGCGCCCCTGCCATTGGTTCTTTCCTGGGAGAGAAGAATCTCCCACTTCAATCGGTCATATCTGCGAGCGAAATATCAGCGCCGAAAGGTTTCACCAGATTGGTTCTTGGCAATCTGAAGGATGGGAGCTTTCACATGGGAGATCACCTTGGCTCTGCCATGTTACGTGGGTTGGCTGCGTCAACAGGTCTTGCTGTGGCAAACTCAGGGCTAACACCAGATGGTGGAACGGTTCGCTGGCTCCCTCTCCCGTAGCGAAGGCGACTACGATTAGCGGTTATGAGCACTCCATCCCATTCGCGAAACCGGGATTCGCTAACCCATATTGACGAAGAGGGCAATGCCCATATGGTCGATGTAAGCGATCGTGAAATCACAACCCGTACTGCCACGGCCTCGGGGAAAGTACTCCTTTCGCCCAAGGTAATTGAACTTCTCCGTCAAGGCAGTGTGCCGAAGGGAGATGTTCTTGCAACTGCCCGCATCGCCGGAATTATGGGCGCGAAACGAACTCCCGATCTGATTCCGTTATGTCATCCCATCGCGCTTCATGGAGTCAGCGTCGATCTAGCAATCCTCAGCGACGGAGTTGGGATCGAAGTCGAGGTGCGAACTGCAGATCGTACGGGTGTTGAAATGGAAGCACTGACTTCAGTTTCGGTAGCCGCATTAACGGTGATCGATATGGTGAAAGCCCTGGACCCAGGGGCAACGATTACAGATGTACGTGTGGAGAGCAAAGACGGCGGACGCAGTGGGGTCTGGAAACGACCGTGACTGCACCCCGGGCAATCGTGATCACCGCGAGTAGCAGGGCTTCGCAAGGAATCTATGGAGATTCCAGCGGAGAGATACTCGCGGAGGGTCTTACACAATTGGGTTTTACCGTACTGCCAAAAGTGATAGTTCCGGATGATCAACGCCTCATCGCTGCTGAAATCAGGAGAGCAATCGATTTAGAGATTGAACTGATTGCAACGACAGGCGGCACGGGCATATCCCCAACCGATATCACACCTGAAGCAACCGCGCCGCTTATCCAGAAAGCCCTGCCCGGATTTAATGAAGCCCTCCGTGCCTACTCCAGGGAGAAAGTCCCGACAGCTGATCTCACTCGAGGGTTAGCCGGGACCAGCGATCATTCCTTCATTGTCAATCTCCCGGGCTCGCCAGGAGGAGTTCGCGACGGACTCGTAATACTTGAACGGCTTGCGCCCCATGTCATAAGCCAACTTCGCGGTGAAGATCACGTGAGATAACAATGACGAAGACCTTCACTCAAATCCCAATCCTCACATTGCTCACGGTTGAGCCCATTTCTGCCATTCTTCTCTCGCACGAAGTTGCTTCACGCGCTGCGGGCGCGGTTGTGACTTTTAGCGGCAACGTCCGCGACCACGATCATGGAAAATCAGTTGAGAGTTTGAGCTACGAAATACATCCCTCTTCGTCCGAGATCCTTGCCGAAACTGTGCGCGAAGTCGCCTCCCGATATGAAGTAACCGGGGTCGCTGTGGCTCATCGCTATGGTGAAATTGCTATCGGGGAGGCTGCCCTGGCAATTGCAGTTGCTGCGGCACATCGCGACCAAGCTTTTAAAGCATGCGCCGAGCTCGTGAGTGAAATCAAGGCAAAGATTCCCATTTGGAAGCACCAGGTATTTGCTGATGGAACAGACGAGTGGGTCAACTGCGCATGAGCGAACTAGTCGACACTTTCAACAGAACTCACCGCGATCTTCGCGTTTCGCTCACCGATCGTTGTTCACTGCGATGCACCTACTGCATGCCCAAGGATTTCGATAAGTGGCTCCCTTCCCATGAATTGCTCACAACCGACGAATTGATAACGGTCATTGATGTCGCAACAGAGCATGGCATCAACCAAGTGCGCCTGACCGGTGGCGAGCCACTCTTGAGGCCAGATATCGTCGACATTGTAAATCGAATCAACTCATTGTCGAATCCCCCCGAACTCTCGCTGACAACCAATGCTCTGCGCCTTGCTGATCTGGCAGCGCCATTATTTGAGGCGGGATTGGTCCGAGTCAACGTCAGTCTAGACACCCTTAGTCGTGAACGATTCAAAAGGCTTACATTCCGCGATCGTATTGGCGACGTATTTAAAGGATTAAAGGCGGCTCGCGAAGCTGGGCTAGCACCTATAAAGATCAACAGTGTGCTGATGCCTGGCGTCAACGATGATGAGGCACCAGCTCTTCTTCAGTGGGCTATTAATGAGAGATTCACACTCCGTTTTATTGAACAGATGCCCCTTGATGCGGGAGGAATTTGGGATCGGAAAACAATGGTCAGTGCCGAACAGATCCTTAATTCTCTCTCGCCCCACTTCACATTAACGCCGGTTCCAGCGCGAGGGTCGGCGCCTGCAGAAGAGTTCTATATCGATGGTGGAAATCAGAAAGTCGGAATCATTGCAAGCGTAACGCAACCTTTCTGCGGCGCCTGCGATCGTCTACGACTAACCTCTGACGGTCAATTACGTTCCTGTCTCTTCTCGCGCGACGAGACTGATCTGCGCAAAGTGCTGAGAAGTTCGAAACTATCAAATACTCAAATAAGAGATGAAATATCAACCCGTTTTCAGAAGACTGTCCTGGGCAAGAGGGCAGGGCATGGGATCGACGACCCAAGTTTCGTCCAACCAATACGCCCAATGTCGGCAATCGGCGGCTAGCCTCCAGCAAAGGGCGGAAGAAGATCGACTCTGCTTCCGGCAAGGACCTTCTCCCCATGATCGTGACAGATCGCGCCATCTATGAGAAAACTGCACCTTGAGAGCACTTCTTGTAATCGAGGGTTATCTTGCGAGAGTCTCACCAGTATCTGCTCAAGGGTTCCTGGTAGAACTTCCAACTCTCTCACTCCTGCGGCATCCCTTGCGGCTGCGTAGAAACGTATGAGGACTGACTCCATGAGGGATTGATCCTTAACTCGAAAAGGCCTGGCGCAATTGCTTACGTAAGCTATATACAACGAGGAATGCCACCAGGGCCATACCGGCACTAAGGGCATACGCGGTTCCCATATCTTGGTCTGCGGCAAAATACACCTGCATCGGCCAGGTCTGCGTAAGCCCAGGAAGAGATCCTGCGAACATCATTGTTGCGCCAAATTCTCCCAGCGCCCTCGCCCAAGCCAGAACCGCCCCTGTTGCGATTCCATTGCGAGCTTGCGGAATTGCGATCCGCCAGAAGAGTTTGAACGGCGTGGCCCTATCAATCTGTGCCGCATCCACTTGATCACGTGGCAAATGTCGAAAAGTAGATTCGGCGACGAGCGCAAGAAAGGGCATCCCCACAAACACTCCGGTAAGAACGACTGCGGATGTTGTAAATGGCATTGACCAACCGGTTGCCTGGTAAATGTAACGCCCCAGCAAACCCTCTCGGCCGAGAAGGGCCAGCAGTGACATTCCCGCCACAGTTGGAGGAAGAACCATCGGGGCCAGAACAAGAGGACGGAGAATATTCGTCAACCGCGAATTCCCTCTCGCAAGTACCCAAGCCAATGGAACTCCCAGCACAACACAGATAAGTGCAGCCAATAGCGAACTCCAGAGTGAGAGTCGAATTGCACTTATGGAGTTCCGCTCCGTTAGTCGTGACAGGATTGTCGCCCACGGCACCTTGGTGAAAAGGGCGAGTAGAGGAAGGACTAGTAAAAGCGTCGCGACCGTTGCTAAGGTGATATTTACGGAATCTAATTTTCTCCTTGCCATGAGATCTCTTAATTCACTCGAATAAATCCAGCCTCTGCTAAGGTCTTTCGGCCCGTTGCAGAGAGCACTAACGCAATAAATTCCTTCGCTAAACCCTTGTGAGCACCGTCCTTTACGATACCAATCGGATAACGGGTTGTGCCGACTTCAATATCTTTAAATTGAATCTCTTTCAGCGCCTGAGAATTCGCAACGTAATCGGTGTGGTAAATGAATGCAGCATCCACTTCTTTGCTCACCAATTTCGTCACAACACTTGACACCTTTGCCTCCAGCGACACGGGCTTAGACTTGATTCGTCCGTTGGCCAAAAGCGCTCTGTCTGCTGCAAGTCCACATGGTGCCGAGTGAGCGCATTGAATCCACTTCACTCCTGGCTTATCAAGGTCGGAGAATTTGCTGATGTTGAATGAATTTCCCATCGGGGTTGCAAGGACGATTCGGTTGGAAGCGAAGAGTGTTACGCGCGGCACGCGAGACTTAGCTAATGCCATATCGGCTTCGGAGGCGGCGGCGAACACATCTGCGGGCGCGCCAGAATTTATTTGAGCCGCTAACGTCGAGGAGGCGAGAAAGGAGAATATGACTTTTACGCCAGGATGCGTCTTTTCAAAAGAAACTCCCAGATGCGTGAAGGTGCGGCTGAGGCTCGACGCAGCAAAGACAGTGAGTGTGGTCTTTCCATTCTTTGAAAGAGCAGCCGATCCGGGAGGCGAGAATAAAGAGAATAGTGAAATCACGAGAAGCGCGACAAGAACTCTGCTTCTCATGTTCTCATCCTAGCAATGGCACATAGACCTTAGCTTTCCCGTTACGCGCAAATGCCAACAGGGTGAGGTTAAATTCAAAAGCCAGCTCTACAGCAAGTGATGTCGGCGCAGATACTCCGACAAGTGCTGATATTCCTGCCACGATTGCCTTCTGAACTATCTCATAGCCAACTCTTCCGGAGACGACAAGAGTCCAGTCATTTAGTGGGAGTAGCCCTGCCATGAGAGCTGCGCCATTAACTTTATCTACAGCATTGTGCCGCCCAACGTCTTCGCGGATCCATCTCGGTTCACCTACAGGGTCAACTAAAAGTGCAGCGTGTAATCCACCAGTTTTCTCAAAGACACTCTGCTTACCTTCAAGAAATGCCGTCATCGCCGCCAGCTCGTGTAGACCGTGAGAAGTTTTCATTACTGGCATCACTCCACGCTTATGCAGATCGGCCATGCTCGTTGAGCCACATACACCGCATGCCGAGGTCATCGTGAAACGTCGGTCCATAGACCGAGGGTGGATAGGTGCATCATCACTTACCTGGGCAATAGCGATATTGGCCCTCTGGCGAGCCGTCAGGGTCTTATCAGCGCACGATTTCATATTTAGAAGTTGATCAGGTGAAGTTAAAAATCCCTCCCCCCACAAGAAACCCGCGGCGAGTTCGAGGTCTGAACCGGGAGTCCGCATGGTGATTCCAAGTTGCTCTTCCAGACCTGCGCGCTTAATACGAATCTCTAGTGGTTCCTCAACCACGACGCTGTCAGTCGATACTTCCTCTGTATCGGTCGCTTGAATTTTTACTCGAGCGATTGCCGATGGGGCAGATTTATCGTTTAGCATTTTAAACCTGGACGTGGCGGTAGAACTCGAGGTTCTCAGGGGGCATCGGATCATTTCCCAGGATTAAGTCTGCGGCCTTCTCAGCCACCATCATCACGGGTGCGTATATATTGCCGTTCGTCACGTATGGGAATACCGATGCATCCGCGACTCTGAGCCCTTCGACACCATGAACCTTCATCGTTTTTGGATCCACGACTGACATTTCATCGGTCCCCATCTTCGCAGTGCACGACGGATGTAAGGCTGTTTCACCGTCTCTACGCACCCATTCTAATATCTCTTCATCAGTATCTACGGATGGACCGGGCGATACTTCACCTCCGTTGTAGATATCCATCGCGTGCTGTGTGAGAATATTTCGAGCGACATGGATGGCCTCGATCCACTCCTGCTTGTCCTGCTCCGTCGATAAATAATTGAAACGGAGCGCAGGTTTTTCGAAGGGATCTTTACTCTTAATTTTGATTGTTCCCCGTGCATCTGAGTACATCGGACCAACGTGGACCTGATACCCATGCCCTGATGAAGGAGCGGTTCCGTCATAACGGATCGCCAATGGCAGGAAATGGAACATGAGATTGGGATATTTGACAGTTGAATTGCTCCGCGTGAACCCGCCAGCTTCAAAGTGATTGGTGGCGCCAGGACCTTTCCGAAAGAAGAGCCACTCAGCTCCGATAAAGGGGCGCCTCCAAAATTTCAGCATCGGTTGCATCGATACCGGCTCCTTACATGAATATTGGACGTAGACCTCTAGGTGGTCTTGCAGATTGGCCCCTACGCCGGGAAGGTCCTTAACTACAGGAATACCGAGTGCTTCAAGATCAGAGGCATTGCCAACTCCCGAGAGCTGAAGAATCTGCGGGGTATTTATGGCACCTCCACAGAGAACAACTTCACGTGAATGGATAAATTGTTTCTTACCCTTAATAATTGCTTCCACGCCTACTGCCCGCGTTCCTTCGAAAATTACCTTTGTGACCATGGCTCTAGTTTTTACGGTGAGATTTGGTCGCTTCATCGCTGGGTAGAGATAGGCACGTGCCGCGCTGAGTCGACGACCACGACGAACATTTCGGTCAAATGCGGCAAAACCTTCTTGACGAAATCCATTGACGTCATCGGTGCGCGGGTATCCCGCCTCAACTGTTGCTTCGAAGAAAGCCTTAAATAACGGGCTCTTAATGGGACCGCGTTCAAGTTGGAGCGGACCGTTATTTCCGCGATAAGGATTATCGGGGTCTGCTAAGCAGTTCTCCATTCTTTTGAAATAAGGCAGGCAGTGAGCGTAATCCCAACTCTCCATCCCTTGATCTTTTGACCAACGCTCAAAATCCAGCGGGTTTCCGCGCTGCCAGATCATCCCGTTGATGCTGCTCGAACCCCCGAGCACTTTTCCCCGCGCATGATAGATACGACGGTTGTTCATGAACGGCTCAGGTTCGGATTCGTATTTCCAGTCATAATGTTTGTTGCCAATCGGGAATGCGAGTGCCGCAGGCATATGGATAAAGACATCCCATTTATAATCACGTCTCCCCGCTTCAAGTACGAGTACACGATTCTTTGGATCTGCACTCAAACGGTTGCCTAACGCGCTCCCCGCAGAGCCGCCTCCAACGATGAGGTAGTCGTACTCCATCATTCCCACCTTCTTCTATCTCAATTGTTGATTCCATGCTCGGGCGTGTTTGCCTCGCGATTATTCACTTAGCAAACACGCCCCGCACATCGGTCAGTTCAGGAGAGAACTAACAACCTATTTCCCTGAACTTACTTACCGAGCCAAGCATCAACTTTAGATTGGTTGGCATCGACCCACTTCTTCGCGGCCTGATCATCAGTCAACTTATCAACTGTGATCGATTTCGCTACAGAGTTCTGGTCATCGTTTGTCCAGGTAAAGTTCTTGATCAGGGTTGCGGCAGGGGAACCGGAATCCATGAACTTCTTGCTTGCGATCTTATTAAGAATGTATGGTGGATAATCGCACGCAACAGTCTTAGGATCGGCATCGCAACCAGCGGTGTATGGAGGAAGAGCAACTTGCTTGAGTGCTACCTCTGAGAGGAACCACTGTGGCTCATAGAAGTAACCAATAACTGGCTTCTTCTGAGCTTCGGCATTGCGGAATGCTGTAATAAGTGCCGCTTCGCTTCCAGAGTAGATAACTTTGAAATTGAGCTTGAGGTTCTTCATGAGCGCTTCATCGTTGGTGACGTATGAAGGGTCTCCATCGAGAAAAGCACCCTGCGAGCCAGACTCACTGGTCTTGAAGAGATTGGCATACTTATTCAAGTTCTTGTAATCGAGGATATCAGGGTATTTTGTAGCTAGGAATGGTGGGACGTACCAACCAATGATTCCCTTGTTACCCGTTGGTCCAAGATCAACAGCAACTGCCTTCTCTGTAATGTACTTCTTTGCGAGATCATCATGGCCCCAGTTCTCGAGAATGGCATCCACTTCACCTGTCTCAAATCCCTGCCAAGAAATTTCTTCGCTAATATTCTTTACCACAACATTGCAACCGAGCTGATTCTTTGCAACATAAGCCACAACAGCCAAGTTAGCTTCATATCCAACCCAAGCGTTATCTGCCAAGGTGACGGTTCCACACTTTGCAGACGAAGCCGGGGTATCGGTGCTACTAGCTACCTTTGCGCTACTACATGAGCTGAGTAGTAGGGCCGCCGCCCCTAAAAGGAGTGCGAAGGTCGCACCCCGACGTGCACGATGCTTTACAAACATTGTGCTTCCTCCCGATCCAACGACCGAAGCCGTACTTACCCGCCATCCGGATGGATGACGGAACCTAATTGCTCTCGCTAATTACGCGCGAGCTTGCGATAGTGAATCGCGTCTATTTGCCACGGCTTGGGTAAGCCGATCAATGAGAATTCCCAGAATTACGATGGCAAGTCCGGCAGCCAGGCCTTTGCCCTTCAGATTCTCTTGGGAAAAGCCGGCAACTACTAGATAGCCCAACCCGCCCGCACCAACGAGCCCACCTACAACGATCATCGCTAAAACATAGATAAGACCCTGGTTTGTAGCAAGGGCGAGGGCGCGACGCGCGGTCGGCAATTGTACTTTTACAATCATCTGCCACGGGCTCGACCCTGCCGCGGTTGCTGCTTCAGTAATTGTTGCTGGAACTCCGCGAATTCCATCGGCCATCAATTTGATTGAAGCGGGCGCCGCATACACAACTGCCGCCATAATTGCAGTGAATCGGGTCGGTCCAAATAGCCCCAAAAAGGGGACAAGGTAGACAAATGCCGGTAGCACTTGCCCCGCATCCAATAGTGGGCGGATCCAATGATCTGCCCGTCTATTTCTGCCAATCCATGTACCGACAAGAATGCCAAGGGCGACCGTAATCACTGCGGCTACCAGGGTAGATGCCAAAGTAACCATGGCATCAGACCAGAGCCCAGTTCCGAAGAGTGCAAGTACGCAAATGATACTTATTAAAGCGAGGCGGATTCCACCAAAGAGAAAACCTAGGCCGATGAGCATCAATCCAGTGATAAACCACGGGCTCTCAACAAGAAGGGACTGCATAGGATTAATAAGGCCATAGGTAACACCATCTGCAATTCCATTGGTGACAATCACGAAGTGGAGCTGAATCCACTTGATAAAGCTGTCGGCAAATGAAGCAACAACCCTGCCTAAAGATCCCGTGCCTGGAAAGGTCGAAGCCCAAACATACGTGCGTGACATATAGACGAGAAGCAAAGTAATCACCGCAGCTCCGACAAGGGTGAGTCTTCGATATTTGGATGGTTTATCGATTGTCGGGTCAACGCTTACCTTTGCGGCAGCCGCAGTCGTACTCCGATCAAGAACGACGGCAAGAATCACAATTGCCAGACCGGCTTGGAATGATCGCCCGACATCGAGGGAGGTCAATGCACGCACCACAACTTTTCCTAAACCAGGGGCATCTATGAGGGCAGCAATTGTGACCATTGATAGTGCCGCCATAATCGTCTGGTTAATCCCGACAACAATCGTTCTCTTCGCCTGCGGCAACTGCACTTTGCGCAGCGCCTGCATTCGGGTCGATCCCATCGAGACAGAGGCTTCAACGCTCGACCAGGGAACTTCCTTGATTGCCACTGCCGTAATTCTCAATGCGGGTGGAATTGCGTATATGAGAGTGACGATCGTCGCAGAAGCAGGACCTATGAGAAAGAAGAGTGTGACTGGAGTGAGATAC
>JACPZY010000025.1 GCA_016195215.1 Actinomycetota bacterium
CGGTCTTCTAGTGGCTTAATGGCAACGGCCATCTTTATTACTCCTTAAGTTATTGCGAACGTGGTTTCGTATCTCAATTCCCAGCGCCACCCGACCTTCTGGGCGGTTGGCAGACTCGGGGTGAGAGTGCTAACGCCAAGCCTAGGAGGGTCGTTCTCCAGGGTCAATTTGAGGCTAGGGCAGGCTCACAGTGGTCACCGGAAGGCTTGAGTCCGCCTCAAGATCGAGCCGACTTCCAGCGCGCCCCGCCGAGAGCATAAGGGAACCGAGAGCGGCGACCATAGCCCCGTTATCGGTGCAGAGCGCCGGTGGGGGAATTCGCAGACGGATCCTGGCCTCATCGCACCGTTTCTGCGCTGCCAACCGGAGCCGGGAATTTGCCGCGACTCCCCCTGCAATGAGGAGAGAGTCTATCCCCGTGGATCGAGCGGCGGCTACAGCTTTGAGAAGGAGAACGTCGACGATTGCCTCTTGGAAGGATGCAGCCACATCTGGCCTGACGTAGTCGGGCGTTGCTTCGAGATACCGGGCCACCGCAGTTTTGAGTCCGGAGAAAGAGAAATCAAAGGGACGAGTCGCCCAATCTTTTGCCTGAGTTAAGCCGCGGGGAAAATCTATTGCTCTGGGATTTCCTGCCTGTGCTTCGCGATCAATTGCCGGACCACCGGGAAAGCCAAGACCCATTACTCGCGCGATCTTGTCAAAGGCCTCTCCGGCTGCATCATCCATGCTCTCTCCAAGTTTGATCACAGATGAGGTGATGTCATCGATTTGAAGTAGAGAGGAATGTCCGCCACTTACTAGAAGGGCGATGGTCGGTTCTACTGGCATCTCATGCGTCAGTAGATCGACGGAAACATGTGCCGCTAAATGATTCACTCCATAAAGTGGCTTGCCCAAACCCAGAGCCAGCCCACTCGCTGATGCAACGCCAACAAGCAGGGCTCCAACAAGCCCGGGACCAGCAGTTACTGCAACTGCAACAATATCTTTAAGAGAGAGCTTTGAGCGCTTAAGTGCTGTCTCAACTATTCCAATCGCGGTTTCATCGCATGAAGTCTCGATTCCAAGTACCAATGGTTCAATCCTCATTCGAGAACTTTCTTCATCACAACAGCGTCAACGCCAGAGGTGTAGTAATTGCGGCGACGAGAAATTGGCGCGAAACCCTCAGATAGATAGAGAGGACTTGCCTCCTCATTTCCCTCGCGGACCTCTAGATAGATTGCGGGGGCTTTACGCCCTTGCGCCCAAGCAACCAATTCCCTAAGCATCGCACGACCAATTCCTTGCCTTCGATACTCGCGGGCGACTGTCAATGTGAGGACATCGGCTTCAAGCCCTATATCTGGCGAAAGTGCACCTGCATAACCGAGGATTTCTCCTTTCTCATTGAGAGCAACAAGGTACGAGCGATTCTTCGGAACGTTTGCGAGTTCCTCCTTAAATTGCCCAACCGACCAGGCATCGGTTCGGTAGATCGCGCGCTCCATCCCAACCACTACGGGTAAGTCAAGAGAGATCATCGGGCGGTAGGAGGTCATCGTGCGCGCTCGCGAGTAGGGACTGCATCGGGGTGACGGATATACAGCGGTCCGTCCACACGCATCTCAAGATTTTCACCCAGAGTAACGAGCGCAATTAAATCCGGGAATTGCTCTTCGTCAGATTGAGCAATGGAATATTTCACGGCGCCTTCGCCAAAGAGTGGAAACCCTTTGGCAACGACTACCGCCGGACGGTCAACGCTTGGTCCCTCAATTCTTAGCCCGCCTTGATACTTCGCCCAATAGATTTCTTTTCGACGCGCATCCGTGGCAACGATAAAATCATTCTTCTCTTGCACCAGTGCTGCGATTGCATCCAAGGAGCAGACTCCAATGACGGGAATTGTTCGAGCCATTGCAAAGGTGCGGGCAAATGCTATTCCGACCCGCAGACCTGTAAAGGGTCCAGGGCCCATTCCAATTACTACCTGTCCAATAAGCGGCTGCACCTTGAGGCCTGCGGCAACGAGTGCCGGGACGGCACTCCCATGCGAAGTAGCACCGTCGCGATAGCCATGCCAGAGCAGAGCACCTTGGTCAATAATTGCCACGGAAGTGCGGGATGTCGAAGTGTCAATTGCAAGAGAGATGCTCATATAAAGAACACCTCCCATCGCGGTCCAAAGCCCAGAGCGGTTACGACTCGAGTCTCCGCAATTCTGTCAATATTTATTTCAAGTCGCTCATCTGCCAGGCGAGCAGCTAGCTCTCCTCCCCATTCAACAACTGTTATTGCGCTCTCTCTTTCAGTATCCAGGTCGAGATCATCAAAAGAGAAGGTTGGGTTCTCTGCAATCATCAATCGATAAGCGTCAACGTGGATGAATGGGATATCTCCCTTATGGACCCTTGAGATGACAAAAGTGGGTGATGTTATTCCATTGACGCCCAGAGCCTTCCCGATTCCCTGAGTAAGAAGAGTTTTACCAGCGCCTAACAGGCCATTAATTATCAACAAGTCACCTGGGCGTAATAGAGCACCGATACGTTTTCCAAGTGCGAACATCTCATCTGGAGTAGCAATCTGAACCATAGTTCTTCAAGGTTAGTAGAAGGAGAGCGCAAACACACAATAAGAAAGGGGCAAAGAAAAGGGAGCCCAGTCTCCCAGGCTCCCTCTCTTACTAGACGGATTATTGCTCGTTATAGAACTTCATCAGCGGTGGGGTGAAGAAAGGATCTATCTTCAAGTTCTTAGCCTTCCGCAGCATGAATGAGAAGGCGCCACCACGAATAAATGAACCAGTGGTGCCAACCGTCGTGAGTTCGTTCGCAACTACCAGGTACTGAGCCGCAGAGAAGTTGCAGTGATTCGTTCCGGGAGCCGCCGCTGTTGTTGTAATCGGCGAACCTGTGGAATCGAATTTCGTATAAGCCGCTGGGGTGGTGCTCCAGATGCTAATCAACTTCTTCATCGGCGGAACGTAGGTACGGGTCTTTGCGAACGCTTTAATGGCTTTCTCCTTCTCTGCTGCATATTGATCGGCATATGCCTGAGCAATACGCATTGATGCGCCTGCCGGGGTAATTGGATCAGCAACGCCAACCATCGTGATGGTTGGGACATTGATTTTTCCAGTGTTTGCTTGCAGCGCGTTCATTTTTGCGATTGCAGCAGCATTTGCCGCAGCACGTGGTGCTCCCGGGTTGGCAGCACTAAGTGCACCAAGCAGTGCATCGATAACAGTGTTTCCACTGAGGGCGGCATTGAAGATTACTCGTTCATTTGCAACGCGAGCCGAGTAATCAGTTTTGGTGTTATCAAAGACAGCACCGCCTGCTTGCTTCTCCAGATCGAGTGTTGCTAGAACCGCCAGCCCACCCGCATTTGCTCCGTTTTCCAGGATTGCCAGAGCGGGGCTGATAGCAAGAGGGAATGTCACTTTCAAAGGTCCATCCGGACCCGAAATTGAATCGAAGTGTGCTGACTGAGTAGGCAACCCGGCCATCAGACCAAGAAGTAACAACGCGCTACGGGATGGAACTCCAGCAGCTTCCAGAGCTTTCCCAGTGGGACTGGCCGTATCTGGCCACGCGCCAGTTGAGACTCCAGCTTTGAGCTTGCCAAGAACGGTGAAGAACTTGACGAGATCGCCCATTGCTTCGCCATAACCCGCGGCCCCTGCCGAGTAGTTGCCACCCTTAATCGACGGATCAAAGAGGGTTTTTACGCCCCACAAGAAATCACCAGCGGCAGTGAGCTCAGCTCCAACGTTGTCAGCCAAGCACAATGGCGCAACCGCATTGACGAGTTCTGGATACTTCTCAGCAAGACCTTGTGTAATAAATCCCCCGAGTGACTCACCCCAAGCAACAACTTTCGTTGTCTTTGGGAACTGTGTCTTGAATGTGGCAATCAATTCAGCATTCGTAGCAATTGCGGAATCTGCATTCCATCCTTGACGGGCAAATCCGGAACCGGCAACAGCAAAACCATTACTCAGCAAGTACTTGATAACGGATGTATCCGACCCACCAACTAGTGGACCAGGCTGAGGTGTGTTTGTGACTGTGTAACCACCGTATCCAGGAATTCCTGCAGGAACTGGAACATCAGGACGGTATCCGTGTGAATACAGAACCAATGTGCCATTGAAGTTGGCCGGCACCTGCATGACGTACGGCGCAGTATCGCTGGTCGCGCCTTGGCAAGAGTTAATTGGGGATTTGCCATCGCACGCCGGAGCAGCGGCCTGAGCCGTCGAAGGGATTGCAATGACCAACATCGATACAAGTGCTACCGATGATAGCAATGAGATTAAGCGGGACTTCTTCATAGTTAGTATCCTCATTAGTTAGCTGGCAATCCGTTAGCTGGCATCGCTGGGCGCTTGTATGTGGATTTAACCACGGCGCCAGTACCAGAGTCGGTTGTGTAGACGGAATAAGTACCTCCGTTTGGCTTTAGATCACCAGTTGGACCATATGTTCCAAACCAGTAACCGCTGTACCCGACGTGACTTGTTGCTGAGTACATCAAGGGAGTCAGTGCGGCGCTTGCGAAGCTTGCGCCCTTCTTTTCAATCGCAGCAATCAGTGCTTTGCGAGTTGGATTTGCGCCCGCCGCGGCAATTGCCTGAACTGTAAGGAAGGCAGTATTCATCCCAACCAGCACGTTGTTATCGAATACTGCGTTGTTGTTGTATTTCGCGTTAATTGTCTGGAACAACTTGATGTACTCATCAGTTGTATCTGTAGTAGCAGGTACGAACGATGCACCCGTTGCGTTATAGAGAACGCCTGCTGGAACGCCGAGTGCCTTGATAGTTGTTGCATCTCCACCAACGGAACCAAGGATCCATTTAGGTGCGTACTTCATCACTGCTGCGGTACCCAGGGCAGCACCAGTCGCACTGGAGACACCAAAGAGAACTACCACTTCAGCGCCACCAGTTGACAACTTCTGAATCCATGTTGCTGGAACACCAGATAAGCCCTGCGAGCCAGATGCGTAGGGAACTTTGACTGCAAAGTTGAGTCCTGCTTCTTTGAATCCTGCTAAGGCGTCATCCCCGAAGTCGTCGTCCTGATAGAGAAGTCCGATCTTCTTATCAGCGAAGTTCTCCTTGAGGTACTGCGCAATAATCTTCGCTTCAACAATGTAGGAGGGAAGAAGAGTGAAGGTTGTCGGATAGGCCTTCTTATTTGCAAACCCGCTGTAGCCAGTATTGACAAAGAGAGTTGGAACTCCGCGACGACCTGGATTAACAGAGGCAGCGACTGCTTTGACATTGGCGGTGCCTAGAGGAGCCAACAGAGCGAAGACTTTATCTTTCAAAATCAACTCGTTGGTCTTGGCAACGGCCAGTGTCGGGACGTATTGATCATCCTTTACAACCAAGGTGATCTTTCTGCCCTTTACTCCGCCATTTGCATTCACATAATCAAAATAAGCTTTCATAGCTGAAGGGAGTTTGTTGTAACCAGGGGATGCTGCGCCAGTCATGGGAATTGTGACACCGAGTTTGATTGTCTTCGCAGTCACACCAACTTCAGAGCGAGGCGAGAAGGCTTGCGCAGGCACCGTTGAGATAGCGAGTCCAGATGTTGCAAGCACCGCAGAAGCCACGAGAAGCCTCCGACGATTTATTCCGATCATGTAATTCCTTCCATCGAGGGATAGTGAATCCGTGTTACTAGCGAGTAATCGCTCTCTTTCGATTGCGTACTGTCCGCATCTGTTCTACTGGACCGTTAGGTACGAGAAGGACCACCAGAATTAATAATGCGCTCACCAATAACCCGGGTAGGTTCGTGGTCACGTTCTCCGATGTCGAGAAGCGATTGGATATCGCAGCGGCGATCTCGGGGGTCGCGACCAGGGTTAGTGCTCCAATCATTACCCCTGAGAGGGTGGTTACGCCAGAGAGAATGGCCCCAGTTAGAAGGGCAAAAGAGAGGGAGAGTGGGAATGCACTGGGAGAGACGGTGCTGATGGTCATCGCCAGGAGTGCTCCGGCCAAGCCCGCCAATCCCGAACTGATGGTGAAGGCGAGAGTTTTGGACTTCCCCGCGTGGATTCCAGCCAGTTCGGCCGCTACTTCATTGCCGCGAAGAGCCCGCCAGCTCCGTCCGTACCGCGAACGGAGGATGTTCTGGAGCCACCAGATGGAAATGAGTGCAGCCAGAGATGCGATCCAGAAGTACCACTTATATTGAGTGAAATCCTCTCCCAGGCTCGCGGGCGGAAATCCGACGTCGAAGAGGAGGCCCTGCTCCCCTCCCAAAAATCCAAATTGGTTGGCGATGGAGGGAAGGCCGACAGCCAGAGCGAGAGTTGTTCCGGCCAAGTACGGTCCTGATAATCGAGCAGCGGCAGTTCCAAGCACCGCACCTGCCATTGCAGTCACCAGCACCGCGATAAGGAAAGTGATCCAGACGGGAGCCGAGAGGTGATTGCGAGCCAGCGCCGCCGAGTAACCGCCAATGGCGAGAAGGGCCCCATGCCCTAGCGAAACTTGACCCGAATAACCCGTCAAGAGAATCAGTGAAGCAATTGCCACAACATACATGGCGAGTGTTGCGCCCTGATAGACACGCAATTCATCAACGCGATTACTAAGTAAGAATAAGAAAATACCGAATCCTACGAAGAAACTAAGGCGGCCAAAATTAGATTGACGGAATTTATGCACGACGTCCTCGTCTCGAACCAATCAATCCGCCTGGTTTCACAAGAAGAACGATGATCAGAAGAACAAATGCCGTAATGAAAACCAGAGACCCGCTGATGTATATCAGCACAAATGCCAGGACCAACCCAAGCAAAAGTCCTCCGAGAACCGCACCGACCAGGCTTTCAAGTCCCCCAATAACTGCCGCGATAAATCCAAATACTAGCAGCAAACTAAACTCGAGAGAATCAGGCGAAAGCGCACCGTTTCCGTCAGGAGTCTGCAACATTCCTGCGGCAGCTCCCGCAGCACCGGCAAGCGCCCAACCAAGGGTGCGGATTCCATCCACTTTCACACCTGCGAGGCGGGCAATCTCTGGCGCATAAGCCGAAGCACGTAATGCAAGACCGACGTTGGTGTGCTGAAAGATAAGAGAGAGAACCAACATGAGGAATAGGACTGACGCGACTATGAGAAGTTTGAGGGGAGAGAAAGCAAGCGTGTGACCAGAAATTGTAAAACCTATATTTGAGACAGGCGGGCGAATACTTGCCTCTTTGCCACCGACTACGAGTCCAAGCAGAGCACGAATCAACCCGAGTAACCCCAGGGTTGCGATAATTGGGGCAACTCCTGCGATCGGACCTTCCGCAGCGCGCTTGAAAAGAGTCCGCATGAATATGGCATCAATGAGTGCCGCGACTGCGGCTCCTGCCACCATTGCAATTGCCAGAGCGAGCCAGAAAGAATGAAAATTCTGGATGACTTCATAGCCGATATACGTTGAAAGAAGTGCCTGTCCCGCCTGGGCAAAATTCACCACCCTGGTGCTACGCCAGACCAGGACGAGTGCAAGCGCCATCAACGAGTAGATAGCGCCAGAGGTGATTCCAATGAGAACCGTATTGAGGAATTTATACATATCTAATTCACCAACTCAGTAGCCAAGGTAGGCCGCGCGGACCTGTGGATTGGCGATGAGGTGTACGGATGAGTCACTAGCGGCAATCCGTCCGCGATTAAGCACGATTCCCATATCGGCAATTTTGAGTGCACTCATCGCATTCTGTTCCACCAGCACAACGGTCAGGCCCATCTGCGAGGTGAGGGCACGGATGCTCTGGAAAATTTGAGCGACCAATAGCGGTGCTAATCCAAGTGAGGGTTCATCAAGAAGTAGTAATGAAGGCTTCGACATGAGGGCGCGACCAATAGCGAGCATCTGTCGCTCCCCGCCAGAAAGGATGTCAGCTTGTTGATCGAGTCGATCACGCAGACGAGGAAAAGTGTCGAGAATCATCTCTTGGGTCGCGTGCGCCTCATCCGAATTCTTGCGCCAGAGCGCCCCCAAGTGTAGATTCTCTTTCACTGTCAATTCAGGAATCACTGATTTGCCCTCAGAAACATGTGAAACTCCTCGTCGGACCAGTTTCTCCGGCTTTGAATAGAGTAGTTCGGTGCCATGCCAAGATGCTGAGCCACCGGTTGCATGTGTGAGACCGGAGAGCGTTCTCAATAATGTTGTTTTCCCTGCGCCATTTGCGCCGATTACGGCTGCAAGTTGGCCTTCCTCCACTCGGAAGGAAATATTGTTGATCGCACGGATTGCACCGTGGTCAACCGTCAAATCCGTAACGACGAGTGTCATGTTTCACTCACTCCAAGATAAGCGGCAATGACGGCAGGATTACGACGGACTGCTTCGGATGCTCCACTTGAAATTACTTGCCCAAAGTTGAGAACGTAAAGACGATCGCATACTGACATGACGACATCCATATGGTGCTCAACTATGAGTATGGAACATTGCGACTTGAGATTGTGTATGAGCGAATTCATCCATGCAATATCTTCAGGTCCTAATCCTCCAGCTGGTTCGTCAAGCATAAGTATTTTTGGCTCACTTACGAGAGCTCGGGCAATCGCTACTCGCTTCGTATCAGGGTATGAAAGTGTGTCAGCTCTGCGATTTGCCAACCTCGTCGTGTAAACACGCTCAAGTGCGAGCATCGCACGCTCACGCAATTTATTCTCATCTCTACTGCTCCCAAAGGCGGCTGAAATCAATCCGGAGTGGGCAAATTTCTCTGCGCCGATCATGACATTCTCTACAACAGTGAGATCTGGAAAGAGCCCCACACCTTGGAGTGTCCGGGCAATTCCCAGGTCGGCCAACTCATACGTCCGCGGCCATTTATGTGATTTTCCATTAAGGATTAAGTCGCCAGCAGAAGGCGTAACCAATCCGCAAAGTGCGTTAAATAGTGTCGTTTTGCCCGCGCCATTTGGGCCAATAACACCAACGACTTCGTTCTCGTGAAGTTCAAGGTGGATATCTTGGAGTGCCTTCAGCCCACCGAAATCTACGGAGAGTTTCCGAGTGGCCAACAGTGGCGCAGCTGAACTCACTACTCCGCCAACCGTGTAATAGGTTTATAGATTCTAGGCACGCGGGGTCCAATTCGTGTAACCACTTCATAATTGATGCTCTGACTCGCGCGACCCCAGTCATCTGCGGTGTATTCACCCTCCTCGCCAGGACCAAAAACTGTGACCCACTCACCTGCTTCCGCGATGGAATCCGCACCAAGATCGACAACGAATTGGTCCATCGAAATTCGGCCAATAATTGGAGCTCTTCTACCATTGCAAAATACTCCGACGTCCTGCGCAATTCTCGGAATCCCGTCTGCGTAACCCATTGCAATGACTGCGAGCTTCGTATCTTTAGCTGTCATTGCGATCGCACCATAACCAACAGGAGTGTTCGCGAGCACATCTTTAACCAGGTGGATCTTTGCTTTCAGAGTCATTGCGGGTTTCAGTCCAAGCGAGTCTGACGAGCCCAGATGCTCGATATCTGGGGTCAATCCATACATCGCAATTCCCACCCGCACCAAATCAAAATGGGAAGAGGCATCTACCAGACTCGCGGCCGAATTAGATAGGTGGTGAATAGGGGGTTCGATTCCCAATTCATTGAGATCGTCAGACATCTCCATGAATCGTCTGAGTTGAAGTGCATTGTAAAGCTCGCCCGGTTCATCTGCCCGTGCGAAGTGGGAGAACAATCCAACAACATCGACGTCATCTTTCGAATTGGCAAGCAACTCAAGAAATGCTTGCCACTCATAGAGAAAGCCACCGCGAGTCATCCCCGTATCGACTTCAATGTGGATCCTGGCAGGCTTATTGAGATGTCTACTCGCAACGCAGATCTCTTGGAAAATTGCGATAGACGGCACGGCTAAGTCAATGTTGCCAGCAATTGCGCTTGCGAAATTTGAGCCCGGCGGAACCAACCAGGCGAGAATGGGAATTGAAATCTCGGCACTTCGTAACGCAAGTGCCTCTTCCAGAAGCGCAACCCCTAACCATGAAGCCCCAGCCTGAACCGCTGCTCGCGCACTCGGAACTAAACCGTGACCGTAAGCATCTGCTTTTACCACTGCCATTAGTCCAACGCCGGTCTGCTCCTGCAATCGATGAATATTGGCGACAATTGCAGCAAGGTCTACCTCAGCTTGCGCGCGATTGCCCATTAGAGCCGTTCGACAATCACAACGGCAGATGCAATACCCGAATCGTGTGATATCGAAAGATGAACAGTTGCGCCATCGATAATCTCCGCAATCTCCCCGCGAAAGAGAAAGAGGGGCTTGCCACCCTCTAAGTTTAAAACTTCGGCATCCAGCCAGAGCAGGCCCTTGCCTGCATTGAGCGCCTTGGCTAGAGCCTCTTTCGCGGCAAAGCGGGCTGCCAAGGATGAAATTGGTTTACTCCGCTCAGCCGCGGTAAAGAGCCGCTCCGCAAGCCCGGGCGTTCTCTCAAGGGATTGAGCAAACCTTTCAATATTCACAACGTCTATCCCGATGCCTTCAATCATGGACCAATACTAAGTCAGGATGGTTGTCTTTCAGAAGGGACAAATCTATCGATCGCGATTATCAGAACGAGGAGGGAGCCACCGATAAAGAGCCCCCCAAGAAGATCGGAGAACCAGTGCGTTGAACGGAACAGGGAAACCGCAACAACCGAGAGAGTAATCGTGGCGACAATGATCGCCAGCATTCGTCCATGAAAAACTTCGCGGTGCGTGTAACGATAAATGAGGTAGGCGAGGATTCCCCATGAAAGTACGGCATTCGAGGCATGGCCGCTGGGGTAAGAGAGACCACCAGCGTGTATGAGGTCAACATTGAGCCGTGGTTTGGTACGTCCGATTGCAAGTTTTGAAACCCCGACCACAAAATTCAGGGATAGCACGGCGAGGATCGCAAGGTTGAGAGGTCGCCAGGATTTAAAGTGGCGAGAGATCAGAAGCGCGGCAATGATGAGAATGGTCGCTGTTAGCCCACGAAGTCCTAAGTTATCGATTTTCCGAAGCAAGAAATCAATGAAAGGACTAACATCGGGTCGCTTTGCACGTGAAATAGCCGCGTCGACGCGGATAAGCGGGCCATTTGCCATTACCTGTTGGGTGACGAGCAGATAACCGAAAAATAATAAAGCGGACCAGCGAAGCGCACGGCCCATCTGCTGTCGGCGAAGATCTACCTGCGTCATCATTTATTCGACAGTCACCGATTTAGCAAGATTACGCGGTTGATCTACATCGTTGCCGCGAGTGACTGCCATTTCGTATGCAAATACTTGGAGCGGAACGGTTGCCAAGATGGGCTGAAGCAGGGCAAGAGTCCCGGGGATACGAATGACGTGGGCTGCTCCAGTTACTTCAACCTCTTCCTCGGCAATAACGATCACCTTAGCTCCACGTGCCTTCACCTCTTGAATGTTGCTTAACATCTTCTCGTCTAGTCCGTGCTCATGACCAAAGGGAAGAATCGCAATAACTGGAATACCTTCTTCAATCAGGGCAATTGGACCGTGCTTCAACTCGCCACCAGCAAAGCCTTCAGCATGCATGTACGCGAGTTCTTTCAACTTCAGCGCACCCTCAAGGGCGACAGGGAATCCGACATTTCGACCAAGGAAGAGAACCGAAGTTGCTCTCGCAAAATTTCTAGTGAGCTCCC
>JACPZY010000011.1 GCA_016195215.1 Actinomycetota bacterium
CTGCTGTAACTGTCAACGGGAAACTCATAGGTCGAGCAAAGATAGAAGACCTGCTCACCGAGTTGAATGTTGGTGAGAAAGTATGAGCCAGGTGCGCATCTACGTCCCCAGAGATTCGGCGGCACGTTCGGTCGGCGCTGATGAAGTTGGAGCGGAGATCGAGCGCGAATCTGTGCAACGTGGGCTTTCGATCAAGGTCGTTCGCAATGGCTCTCGTGGTGCCCTCTGGCTTGAACCCTTGGTTGAAGTCGAAACAGATGAGGGACGGATAGCTTTCGGTCCGGTTCGGGTTTCGGATATCCCTTCATTATTCGATGCTGGTTTTCATCTGGGTAAGGGGCATCCGCTCTCACTTGGTCGAACAGATGACATACCCTGGCTTGCCCGGCAGGATCGGTTTACCTTTGAGAGAGTCGGTCTCATAGATCCACTCTCGTTGGCCGATTATCAGAGTCACGGCGGGTTGGTAGGTCTACGAAGAGCACTTGATATGGCCCCCGAAGCCATCGTCGCGGAGGTGACAGATTCAGGGTTGCGTGGACGTGGAGGTGCAGGATTTCCGGCAGGAATTAAATGGAGAACTGTTCTTTCAACGCCAGGAGAGCAGAAATATATCTGCTGTAATGCTGATGAGGGAGATAGCGGCACCTTTGCTGACCGAATGTTGATGGAAGGCGATCCGTTCACACTTCTTGAAGGTATGACCATTGCTGGGATCGCAGTAGGTGCATCCGAAGGTGTTATCTACATCCGCTCAGAATATCCGGACGCAATTGCAACGATGAACGATGCAATTGAGAGGGCACGAGAATTTGGGTTGCTTGGCGAGAGCATTTTAGGAAGCGTCCGCCAATTTGATATCCGCATCCGCACTGGAGGCGGATCTTATGTATGTGGCGAAGAGACCGCGATGTTGGAGAGCATTGAAGGTAAAAGAGGGGTTGTCCGTTCCAAACCACCCCTACCTGCCATTGAAGGACTCTTTGGAAAGCCAACCGTCATAAACAACGTGCTGACACTTGCAACAGTTCCGGGAGTTCTTTCAAGGGGTGCCTCTGCATACTCGAGTAAGGGCGTAGGTCGTTCAAGCGGAACTCAGGTTTTTCAACTCGCCGGAAATATTGCACGCGGTGGAATTGTAGAGACAGCCTTCGGCGTCACCCTTGATACCTTGGTCAACGATTACGGTGGCGGTACTTATAGCAAGCGCCCAGTTCGTGCGGTGCAGGTAGGTGGACCCCTCGGCGCCTACCTTCCCGTTTCCTCATTTGAGGTATCGATGGATTATGAATCTCTCATTGCGGCCGGCGGAATGTTAGGCCATGGCGGAATCGTTCTCTTTGACGAGAGCGTTGATATGGCCGTGCAAGCCAAATTCGCCATGGAGTTCTGTGCAATCGAGTCATGCGGCAAGTGCACGCCCTGTCGACTCGGCTCAATGCGAGGCGCGGAGACGATTGAGAAGATAATGATGGGGGAGAACGTCGATGGGAATAAGAAACTCCTGTTAGACCTCTGTGAAGTGATGACAGATGGCTCTCTCTGCGCCATGGGAGGGCTTACACCTCTCCCGGTTCGGAGCGCAGTGCTACATTTTGGAGAAGACTTCGATGTACGGAGAGAGGTCAAGCAATGACGCTACTTATCGAGCCAGATTACGGCACTCCGGCGAGCAAAAGATCCGATCTTGTTCACGTTGAGATTGACGGAATCGAAGTGGAAATTCCCGCTGATACTTCGATTATGCGTGCATCTGCGATTGCCGGAATTTCAATTCCCAAACTCTGCGCGACCGATCGTCTCAAGGCTTTCGGCTCTTGCCGTCTTTGCGTGGTTGAAATTGATGGTCGGAACGGAACTCCTTCTTCGTGCACAACTCCCGTGGCTGATGGAATGAAGATCTCCACAAATAGCGAGCGCATTGATCGAATCCGGCGGGGGGTGATGGAGCTTTATATGTCAGACCATCCCGAGGTCTGTGCCGCTGGTGATGAATGTGAAATGCATGGAATGGCTAAGCGAGTCGGGTTAGGTGAAGTCCGATACTCGGGTAGTACCCACCTTGATCTGCCAAAGGATGAATCCAATCCATATTTCACTTTTGACTCGACCGAATGCATTGTATGTAATCGGTGCGTACGTGCATGTGATGAGGTTCAAGGAACCTTTGCTCTGACGATTGAGAACCGCGGATTTGAAGTACGCGTTTCCTCTTCTGGTACATCCTTTATTGAGAGCGAGTGTGTCTCCTGCGGGGCGTGTGTGCAGGCCTGTCCAACGGGTGCACTGACCGAGAAGACTCTTTATACGATTGGCACTCCTACCCGTTCAGTGATTACCACCTGTGCATATTGCGGCGTTGGTTGTTCCTTTAAAGCCGAGATGAAGGGTGACGAGTTAGTACGCATGGTCCCTTACAAGGAGGGCGGTGCGAACGAAGGCCATTCTTGCGTCAAGGGTCGCTTTGCCTGGGGATATGCAACTCACGCGGACCGGATCACTACCCCGATGATCCGTGAGGCAATCACCGATCAGTGGAAGCCCGTTAGCTGGCAAGTTGCAATCGAATATGCGGCTTCAAGATTGAAGACTATCCAGAGTGAGTACGGTGTCGACAGCATTGGTGGCATAACTTCCTCGCGTTGCACTAACGAAGAGGTATATGTCGTACAGAAGATGGTCAGAGCCGCGATGGGCAATAACAATGTTGATACCTGCGCGCGCGTCTGCCACTCTCCTACGGGGTATGGACTTAATCAGACTTTCGGCACATCGGCCGGAACTCAAGATTTCGAATCGGTCGAGCACTCTGATGTGATCATGCTTATTGGAGCCAATCCAACCGCGGCCCACCCAGTTTTTGCCTCGCGAATGAAGCAAGCTCTTCGTAAAGGCGCCCAACTCATCGTTGTCGACCCACGTACGATTGAACTTGTCCGCACACCACACGTTGAAGCGACGCACCACCTTGCGCTCATGCCCGGAACTAATGTGGCAATCATCAACGCCCTGGCTCATGTAATTGCCGAAGAGGGGCTCATTGATCGTGCCTTTGTAAATGCGCGTTGTGATCTGGAGTCATTTGCTCGCTGGGAAGAATTTATCCGGCTTCCTGAGAATAGTCCTGAGGCACTTGAGCTGGTGACGCGCGTTCCTGCAGTGAAGGTTCGAGAGGCCGCACGGCTATTCGCGACTGCGCCAAATGGGGCAATTTATTATGGGCTTGGCGTGACAGAACATAGCCAAGGTTCAACAATGGTGATGGGCATTGCAAACCTTGCAATGGCAACTGGAAATATTGGTCGCCCGGGAGTTGGTGTCAATCCTCTCCGCGGTCAGAACAATGTCCAAGGATCTTGTGACATGGGTTCCTTCCCGCACGAACTCCCTGGATACCGTCACATCTCAAATTCGAAGACCCGAGAGATTTTCGAAAATATCTGGGGCCGAAAGATCAAAGCTGAGCCCGGGCTACGTATCCCAAATATGTTTGATGCTGCGCTATCTGGCGATTTTAAGGGGCTCTATATACAAGGTGAAGATATTGCCCAGTCTGATCCCAATATTTCCCACGTTCACGCCGCCTTGCGCGCGATGGAGTTCGTCATTGTCCAAGACTTATTCCTCAATGAAACCTCTAAGTTCGCTCATGTCTTCCTGCCCGGAACTTCGTTCCTTGAAAAGGATGGCACTTTCACAAACGCCGAGCGACGGATCAACCGGGTACGCCCGGTTATGCCCTCAAAAACCGGCAAGTCCGAGTGGGAGGTCACTTGTGATTTAGCACGTGCAATGGGATATGAGATGAATTATGAGAACGGCGCGGCAATCATGGATGAGATTGCCGCGACAACGCCAACATTTAGCGGTGTCTCATTTGCCAAACTCGATGAATTAGGAAGCATTCAGTGGCCATGCAACGAGGCCAATCCTGAAGGCACACCTGTCATGCACGTCGATCATTTTGTCCGCGGAGAAGGCCGTTTTATGGAGACACCTTTCGTTCCGACAGAGGAGAAGGCCTCGCGTAAGTTCCCATTGCTTCTGACTACCGGACGGATTTTGAGCCAGTACAACGTCGGTGCCCAAACTCGAAGGACTGCCAATAACATCTGGCACTCCGAAGATATTCTGGATATCCATGAGTCAGACGCGCTCTTGCGTGGCATTTCAGATGGCGATTGGGTTCGGCTATCTAGTCGTGTTGGAGAGACCGTCCTCAAAGCACGAATTACAGACGAAGTACCAGCCGGCGTCGTTTATACGACATTCCATTTTCCAGAAAGTGGCGCAAATGTCATCACTACTAACTACTCCGATTGGGCGACCAACTGCCCGGAGTACAAAGTGACGGCAGTGGAGATAGCTCCAAGTCTGCGAGGACCGGGTGAACTATCAGAGCATGCTCAAAGTGGTGATGCAGAGCTTGAATCATTAATTCGGATGGCAAACCAGATTGCCGCAAATGTTCCGACTACTGCTGCACCTGAGCACGCTGTCGCTCACCACATTGTTCAATTCTGGACACCATCGATGCGTGGGCGTCTGAGAAACGATGTGGACCGATCGAAACTTTCACCAATTGTGGTGCGGGCTCTGGAACTCGAACTCAATCCGCAACCAGTCTAAGAATTTCCTTAGCTAGTTTCTCTTCACCAACGAGCCTGATTGTAAGAGGTTGGCCAATTAATTCAGCGGCAGCGCGTGCTTCTCGCTCTAGTTCCTCTGTCGGGTTCTGAGCGAGCCATACGACACTCTCATAATGTCTGAAGTAGTCATCTCTTAACTCTGGTCGTTTATCCAATCCTAATTCTACGACGACACTGCGATGGAAAGATCTGACTAGAAAATCTGTAAGAAAATATGTTCCGGGAGTCGTAGCGATTATCTCCTCTAACTCCTGTTTTCCTGCAAAGAGGTCGTAGCAATGGTTTCCACCAAGGCGTGACACCCCATGCCGTAGCAGAACCTCATCCAGGGCGCCGTACGTCCCGCAATCGGCATAAGCCACCGCGCACTTTTCGTGTCCGGATTTTATTTCACTTAGTAGAGCATCGACTTCACCCGCGATCTTCTTTGGCGAGTTGTGAAGTAACGGGGGGAGCGGGTAGATGGTCAGCTTGAGCCCATACTTTTTCTGCACAGAACTTATGTGAGTGGCCAAGGCCCCACAAGCGACAATCGCGATACTCATTTCAGCGCCTTAACTTGGGAATGCCAGACGTTCAACGAATTTATCATTGAAGTCCGCGCGGTCAGAGAGTTCGACGTATTCAATCTCCTGAAGAAGCGCATTTGCCCCGTGTCGTTCTTGCGCGGAGAGCAATGTCATTTTGGCACCTTCACCCGCCACATTGCCGGCGGAGACGATTCGAAGGACAGAGAGCTTTGGCACAAGCCCAATCTTGATTGCAGATGCGGGTGAGAGGTAGGACCCAAATGATCCCGCCAGGAGGACCTGCTGAATTTCGCTGGGCTCAACTCCGAATTCTTCGAGCAGTAGTGCCCAACCCGTGGCGATCGCAGCTTTTGCGAATTGAAGTTCGCGGACATCTCTCTGAGTTAGGTAGACAGAATCGTTGAGATCGCCCTCTTTCCCGCTCCACGTTAGAACGAAGACTCGTTCGCCTTCGCGTTGAAGCAGGCGAGCTGCGAGTTTCGGGGCGACAGTGGCCGCGATCTCATCACTGACAAATCGACCCGAGTGATCGAGAAGTCCCACTTGTACCAAGCAGGCACATGCGTCAACGAGACCCGATCCACAGATGCCAATCGCCGGGACATCCTCAATTGTGCCGATCACAAACTCCCCATCCTCGATCTTGATGGTTTCGATTGCACCAGATGCGGCACGGACTCCGCACCGTATGGAAGCCGCTTCAAAGGCAGGACCAGCAGGAGCAGCGGTAGCGAGGATCTTCTCTCCATTGCCGAGAATAATTTCGCAATTTGTCCCGACATCTATAAAGAGACGGAGCCGCTTATCTCGATCCATTCCAGAGGCAAGGGCTCCAGCGACAATATCTCCTCCGACGTAAGCTCCGAGGGAGGGCAGAATCACCGCCTTCGCGCGGGGATGAATGGAGATTCCTAGTTCACTGGCTTCAACATCTGGATAATCGGCGCTGACCATGATGAAAGGCGCAACTCCAATTGGCTCTGGGTCGATTCCAAGTACAAGTTGGGTCATTGTTGCATTGCCCGCCAAGGCCACTTCATATACATGGAGTGGGTTAATCCCTGCTTCCTCGCAGACTTCATTGGTAAGTTCAGAGAGGGTTGCCTGCGCGAGTGAGCGGAGTCGATCAAGTGCAAGTGGGTCGAGCATGGTTGCACTAATTCGACTAATGACATCTGCTCCGAATGGTTGTTGTTTGTTGAGCATGGACTTCACCGCGAGGGGAGTGCCCGTGTTGAGATCCAATAACGTGGCTACTACCGTCGTTGTTCCAAGGTCGTATGCAATGCCATAACGGATGCTCGTTGTATCTCCCGGTTCAACATCAATGAGGGCTTGATCGATGAAAACTGCAGTTACTTTAAAATATGACGAACGCAGAATTTGCGGCAAAGCTCGAATAGATGCAAGAGAAACTGTGGCCTCGATGTCATCAATCGCATCCAGGAGGCGGACGATATCTGTACGTTGATCATGAAGTGTTGGTTCTTCCAACTCGACGTATCGTTTCTGTACCGCGGGGCGAAGAATTACCTGACGGCCAACTCCCACGGTTGCCGCCTTCGGGCGGGTAGTAAGGGGAGGAACATCAATGGAGATATTTTCTACGGTGCGAACGAGGCAGGCCAGGCGCCAGCCTTGACTTAATTCGGTCGCGGAGAAGGCACGATTATCCAGGGGAGAAATAGGAACATCGCCACTGGTAATTTTGACCTTACATTTCTTGCATGTGCCATATCCGCCGCAGGTTGAATCAATGGCAATTCCATTCCATGAGGCAGCATCAAAAGCGCTGACTCCCGTTGGCACGGTGATGGTCCGCTCGCTCGAGATGGCGCCGTCCTTTTCGAGTGCGCGGAAGGCAAGTTTTACCCGTCCCGTGCCGTCATGCTCTGGCAGGGCGGATTGGGGAAGTTCTTTTTTTGCGATCTTAAGCCTCTGCTCTCGCTGATTCTGAAGCCATCTTTGACGCCTCAATCGCGCGGAAACGACTTATCCAATTTCCACCCCAAGGGTCTAATCCCAAGAGTAAGTCAGCTGCTCTCACTGCCTCGACGATAAGTGGGGTGCGGGCATCCATAACGGCACTGGTGAGACCGTGAGACATTGCTGCAGGCAAGAAGGCGGCATTAACAGCATGACGGTAGGGGAGCCCGAATGAAACATTGGAGGCACCCAAAGTCATATTGAGCCCCCATCTTTCGCGGATGGCATGAATTGTTTCCAGAGTAATTTTGACTGACTCTGGATCGGCGCCAACTGGCATTGCAAGCGGATCAATGAGGAGATCCTCGAGAGGGATTCCGTATTTCTCAACGGTGCGCACAATCTTTTCGGTGATCGTCAGACGCTCTGCAACAGTCGCAGGAATTCCAGTCGCGTCATTTGGAAGCGCAATAATTGCGGCACCATGCCGTTTGATCAGAGGCAGGATGAGGTCCATACGATCTTCCTCACCGGTGACGCTGTTGACGAGTGCTTTCCCCTCATAGGTTTCTAGGCCTACCTGCAATGCTTCGACGATTGAGGAGTCGATACAGATAGGAAGATCTGTCAGCGACTGAATCATCTTGATAGCTCGACCAAGCAGAGCAGGTTCATCCGTTAGAGGAACACCCATGTTTACATCCAAGACATCGGCGCCGCCTTGGACTTGCTGTTCAACATCTATTGCTAGGCGAGATAAATCATCTGCACGTAACTGGAGTTGAAACTGCTTCCGACCCGTGGGGTTGATTCGCTCGCCAATAATGCAGAACGGTTGGTCATGCCCGATTGTGACCGTCTTTGACGCTGACCTTAAGACTGTGTGCATGGCGGCTCCTATAGTTGTTCTTGCAGTTGATTGCTGATGGTTCGTGGGATTCTTCCTAGATCGTGCATGAGTCGAGCGAGTGTTTCATCGTGACGAAAATCTGCAATATGGAGTCCACGAACGCCCGGCAAGGCAAGAGCATGGCGTGCCTGCTCCAGTGCCAACTCGTAAGCAGCCTCTGACTGATCCAAACTCTTCTCTACTCGAGAAATCAGATTTAGTGGAACGTCTATCCCAGGGACTTTATCGTTCATGAAATGGAGCTGTCTCGCTCCCTTGAGAAGAACGATTGTTGGCAGTAGGTGCAGTTGTGGGGCAGCGGATGCCACTCCACGGCAGAAATTTTCAAGGCGATCAGGGTGATAACAAATCTGAAGTTGGAGAAAACGGGCGCCAGCGCGGTGTTTTTTCACGGCCCTCTGAACCCGATACTCGAGTGGCGGTGCCGCTGCATTTTCGACGGCGCCGATGTAGAAATTTGTCGGAGGCTTGACTGCACGACCCGAGAGGTATTTGCCGCCGTTAAGTGAGTTGGCGATGCTAATTGCCTGAGCCGAATCCAGATCGAATACCCGTTTGGTCTCGGGCTCATCTCCTGCAGTCACATCATCGCCAGTCATAAGCGAAAGATTCTCAATTCCGTGAAGGGAGGCACCCATCATGTCAGCTTGGATCGCGAGTCTGTTTTTATCTCGGCAGGCGATCTGCATAATCGGCTCGAGACCGTGTGCCTTCATCGCGATTGCTACAGAGGTGTTGGAAGCATGTGCGTGCGCTGCCGGATTGTCTGTTGCATTCACAGCGTCAAACCATGGGGAGAATCTCTGTGCAAGAGCGATAACTCGGGGCATTCCAGCACCATCAATTGTTGGAAACTCCGAGGTGAAAATTTTCTCGTTAGAGTCTTCAAGAAGTTGCCGTAAATGTGACATTAGAGACCGTGATCGCTTCGAGTATTTCTCTGCCAACCGGCTGGAACTTGCTGGTCCCGTTTGGTGATGAGGTTGATCCACGAAGAGGTACCTTGAAGTTGCATATCTACGGGTGGACGGAGGTCATTGAAATGGTCCCGCCACGATTGGGGAAGAGGCAGACTCTCTTTTCTCCCGAAAGCCTTTGCCCAGACACATTGCATTGTCGGGTCCACTTCGCAATTACCATCTTCACGAACGCCGCCACAGGGTCCGTTCCGGAGTGTTTTCGGGCAAGTCATTGGACATGTCATCCCGGTGGAATGAAGGACGCACTGTCCGCACATCCGGCAATCCCAGATAGGTTTCTTAATCGCGTGCTCAATGAAGGGAAGAATTTTAATCATGGCTTCTGCACTCTGCTATTTCAGTGGTCCCGTGAATCAAACTAAGACTTTATCGCGGCGCTGTTTGATCATTTCTTTTGCCAGTCGAACGGCCGTAGACGCATCGGCGGCATAACCATCAGCCCCAACGGCATCTGCGTACTCCTGAGTTACGGGTGCACCACCAACCATGATGATTACTTCATCGCGAAGCCCTGCCTTGGTAATTTCATGAATGTTTACCTTAAACATAGGCATCGTGGTCGTGAGGAAGGCGGACATTCCTACAATATCTGGCTTATGTTCGCGAATTCCGGCAATGAACTTCTCTGGAGGAGTTTGTACTCCAAGATCAATCACATTAAATCCAGCGCCTTCGAGCATGATGTTGACGAGGTTCTTTCCGATGTCGTGCACGTCGCCTTTAACTGTGCCCATGAGAAAAGTACCAATAGATTCTGCGCCGGTCTCGGCCAAGAGAGGTCGAAGCACATTAAGTGCACCCGACATCGCCTTACCCGCAATTAGCATTTCAGGGACGAAGTAATCGCCGCGCTCGAAGCGGGCGCCCACCTCTTCCAAGGAGGGAATGAGGGCGTCGAACAAGATGCTATCTGGCCCAATTCCCATCGTGAGAGCTTCCTGCGTTAACTCGAGGACTGCTGGCGCATTTCCCGCGAGTGTCTGGTCGTAGAGCGCTTTAATAATCTCTTCGGTGTTCATGCTGCTCCTACTTTCCCTGTTACATGCAATTGGTCTTTGGGGTGTATACGTGCGATTTCGGCGATTATTAGTTCGCCCAGGTTGGAGAGTTGCTTATCTGTAAATCGTGGTGTGGGTCCGGAGATCGATATTGCACCGATGACTGCCCCATTACTTTCGCGAACTGGAGCCGCGACCGCCACGAGTCCTTCTTCGAGCTCATCTTTTATTGTCGCAAAACCCTGTCGACGAACGGATTCAAGCTCTGCTAATAGCCTGGAGTGAGTGGTAATCGTCTGGGGGCCACGCTTTACCAATTTTCCAGTTGGGATTTTCACAACTCCATATGCCAGTAGTACCTTGCCGAGTGCAGAGCAGTGGTAGGGGACGCTGACTCCTATCCAGTTGGTGGCACCTAGCAAGTAGCGACCATCGACTTGATCGATCATCTCGACGTAGCCATTGCCTGCAATTGCCAAATTGGCAGTCTCACCACTTTTTTCGGCGAGTCTCTGAAGGACTGGTCGCATCTGAGTCACGAGATCGAGTTCTAAATTCCGCTGGCGGGCAAAACGGGTAAGGACGCTTCCCGGTAGATAAGCACCGGCGCGGTCTCTCTGAACCAGACCCTCTCTTTCGAGGGCGCCAAGTATCCGAGAAGAGGTGCTCTTGGGAAGTTCATGTGCAGTGGAGAGTTCTCCAAGTAGAGGCGGTTTTGCAGCTTCAATAATATGAATAAGGAGGGCGCTGGCACGTTCAATTGCTTGAGTACCCGAGACCTCTGGCTTGGCCATCTCTGCCTCTGCTATCTGGAAGGTTCCATAATATGGAACGCTTGTTCCATATAGATAGCGTATTGTCGTATCCGTTCCAGGTCAACCCACCGCGCGATATTTAAATTTTGGGAGGCGCAAGTGTTTGAAAATCGAATGCCTCGATACGAGATCCTCAGCCAGGAATCTATGGCAGTGCTTGATGCAGGATGGCGGCGAATCGTTTCTGAAATTGGCATTGAGTTTATGAGCCCTTGGGCTGTGGAGATGTTACGGGAAGCAGGTCAGAGCGTAGAGGGAGAGAATGTTAAGTTTGATCCAGACTGGATCCTTGCGCAAGTAGCAAAGGCGCCAAGTGAATTTAATCTACGTGCTCGTAATCCCAAGCACAATGTACATATAGGTGGAAATTCCATGGTTTTCGGTGGCGTCTATGGACCTCCTTTTGTTCTCGAGGGTGATGTCCGCAGAGATGCAAAAATTAAGGATTTTGAAAACTTCTGCAAGCTGGCACAATCCTTTGACGCCCTCGATAGTGTCGGTGGCGTTGTGTGCGAGCCAAATGACCTCTCCCTTGATTCGCGCCACTTAGATATGGCATTCGCCGCGGCCACGCTTACCGATAAATTCTTTATGGGCAATGTTGTGACCGCTGAGAATGCCCGCGATGTCATTCGAATGGCGGAAATCATCCACGGTGGGCGTAAGGCTATTGAAGAGACTCCCGCGCTCATCTCGCTCATTAATTGCAATTCGCCGCTCCGCTGGGATGATCGGATGCTGGATTCCTTACGTGAGTATGCACTTGCAGGCCAACCTGTAGTCACGACTCCATTTCTTCTCATGGGCGCTATGAGTCCAGTAACAATTCCTGCAACCCTTGCGCAACAAATTGCTGAAGCGTTGTCGGGTATTGCATTAGTCCAGTTGATACGTCCTGGAGTGCCCGTGGTCTTCGGCTCCTTCCTATCTAATATTGATATGCAATCTGGCTCACCTCAATTTGGCACTCCAGAATCTGGAATTGGACTCCTCTGCACAGGGCAGATTGCCCGCCATTTCAAGCTCCCATTCCGTGGCGGTGGAGGTCTTAACTCATCACAGTCCGTTGATGCCCAGTCCGCGTACCAGACAATGATGACGATGATGCCTACCTTCCTTGCTGGCACCAACTGGGTCATGCATACAGCGGGGTGGCTCGAGGGTGGCCTTGTCTCCTCCTACGACAAGTTCATTGTCGATGTTGAAATTCTTCAATCCCTGATGGCTGAATTCACGCCATTGGAATTTAATGAATCATCACTCGCCTTTGACGCCCACCTGGAGGTGGGACACGGCGGGCACTTCCTCGGTGCTGCCCACACCATGGATCGGTTCCGCGACTGTTTCTATCGCCCATTCCTCACAAATAGCGATAACTACGAACGATGGAGGCGTCTTGGTGCTCGCGACACGCGTGCTCGTGCGTCAGAGATTTGGCAGAAGAAGTTGGAAGATTACGTAATGCCGGAGATGGACTCTGCGGTCTTACTTGAACTGACTGATTTCGTTGCAGAACGAAAAAGTCAGCTAGATAGTTAATCTTCGGGTAATTTGTGTCCGCTCTCTCGGAAATGGATAGATCTTTATTTATTGATGGCTTTTGGCGTGCTGCATCCGACGGTTCAACCCGTGAAATTCGCAGCCCACACGATGGGTCACTTGTCGTAGTTGTCTCGGAGGCAACAGCCACAGATTCGAGTGCCGCGATTGATGCGGCGAGAAGGTCATTCGACTCTGGTGAATTTGCGTCGTGGAGTTGGAGACGAAGAAGCGATTTAGTTGCGCGCATCGCAGATCTTCTCGAACGAGATGCGGTGGAGATTGCGCGGAAAGAAAGTGGCGACACTGGCAAGCGACTTGTCGAAGCAGAGTATGACCTAGCCGATGTCATTTCGGTATTTCGATATTACGCAAAGTTAGGCGTTGCGGTAGACGATCGAATCGTTCAGACGGGTGATGATCGAATAAGGAGTCGGATTACTCACGAACCTGTCGGCGTATGTGCACTTATTGGGCCATGGAATTATCCGCTTCTCCAAGCATCATGGAAAGTTGCGCCTGCGCTTATGGCCGGCTGTTCGTTTATCTTGAAGCCGAGCGAACTGACACCTTCCACTGCGATCCATTTAATGCACATTATTCAAGAGGCAGGCGCTCCCACGGGAGTCGCCAATCTGATTCTCGGAGCCGGCACCATTGCGGGTGCACCGCTCACCCAGGATTCGCGTGTCGATCTCGTTTCTTTTACCGGTGGGTTAATGACTGGTCGGAGGATCATGGCCGCGGCCGCGGAGACGGTAAAGAAGGTTGCCTTAGAACTAGGGGGCAAGAACCCCAACATTATTTTTGCTGATGCAGATATTGACGCCGCGATTGACAATGCGGTTACGGCCGTCTTCCTACATTCCGGCCAGGTCTGTTCGGCTGGAACTCGATTACTGGTTGAGCGCTCCATTCACGATCGCGTTGTAAGTGAGATTGTTCGCAGGGCGAAGGCGATTCGGATGGGTGGACCGGATGATCTCCTCGCAGAGACTGGTCCGCTCATTAGCCGAGCACATTTAGAGAAAGTCGAAAGATACGTTGATTCTGCTATTGCAGAAGGGGCAACACTCCTCACGGGCGGAAAGAGAAGTGGAGAGAAATCTCACTCCGCTGGCTGGTACTTCGAACCTACTGTTCTTGATGGCTGCAATACGAGGATGTCATGCGTTCAGGACGAATCTTTTGGACCAGTCCTGACTATTGAAGTTTTTGATACTGAAGAAGAGGCGATTTCTCTAGGCAACGACACTATTTACGGCCTTGCCGGGGCCGTGTGGAGTGCTGACACTGAAAAAACTGAGCGCGTTGCCAGGGCGTTGCGCCATGGCACCATCTGGATCAATGATTTTGGCCCTTATCGGGCGCAAGCCGAATGGGGAGGTTTTAAATCCTCTGGAATCAGGCGTGAACTTGGACCAAGCGGACTCGACGAGTACCTTGAAATAAAACACATTTGGACGAACACTTCTCCTGCACACTCTGGGTGGTTTAGCGATGAAGAGCAAGGGGAAGATTCATGACATCAGGCTCACCGATGATTTCCGTCCGTCATTTGTGGAAGGTATTTGGGCCTAATGCCGAGAAGATCATCGGAACTCCTACCGCTGATCTTTCGCGAGCTGAACTCAGGGCGCAGACTGGCAACACCATCGCCGTAAGGGATGTCTCCTTTGACGTGGCGCCCGGTGAGGTCTTCGTCGTGATGGGACTTTCAGGTTCTGGCAAATCGACATTAGTCCGTTGCATGACTCGCCTTATCGAGCCAACGCAAGGTGAACTTGAGTTGGCAGGTGAAGATATCCTCAAAGTGGATGCAAAGAGATTGCGCGAACTGCGCCGATCAAGTTTCTCCATGGTCTTCCAGCACTTTGGGCTACTTCCGCACCGAAAAGTGATTGATAACATTGCATACAGTCTCGAGATCAACGGTGTCGATAAAGCGGCGCGGCATAAGCGAGCAAATGAAGTGATCGAGTTGGTTGGGTTGCACGGTTACGGGAATGCCTATCCAGAACAACTCTCAGGGGGAATGCAGCAGAGGGTTGGCCTGGCTCGAGCACTGGCAGTCGATCCGAAAGTTCTTTTCCTGGATGAGCCATTTAGCGCGCTGGATCCACTCATTCGTAGGGATATGCAAGCAGAAGTTATCCGATTGCATCATGAATTGGGCAAGACACTTCTCTTCATTACTCACGATCTTGCAGAAGCGGTAAAACTGGGCGATCGCATTGCGATTATGAAGGATGGCGCGATTGTTCAGATTGGCACGCCCGAAGAGCTTGTGGCAGCACCAGCCGATGAATACGTTGAGAACTTTGTCCGTGATTTTCCAAAGTCACATGTATTGACGCTGAGATGGATCGCGCGTCCACCAAGAGAGGGAGAGGACCTCTGCGGCCCAGTACTTCCGCCGACAATTACCGTGCGCGATGCATCGCGACAAGTGCTCGAGGCAGGTAGTCCAGTCAGAGTGGTGGAGGATGAAGTATTGCTCGGACTAGTTGATACCAATGACATCCTGACGGTGATTGCTGGAATAGACTCCTGATGGCCACGCAACTTCTCTCGCGGGGAACGGCGCAGCCGAAAGTACTTGTCGAATCTAAATCGCATCTGGCACGCAATCTCTCGGCCCTTATGGTCGCTTTCTTAGCGTTTGCTCTCGTTTTCAGTGGCCGCGCAACGTTACATCTGGATCGTTCGAGTCTTACGCCATTCCACGATTGGCTCAACCAGTTAGGGGATTGGATTGATCGAAGTCGTAATTCAAATCCATTCTTTCTTTACCTAGTAAATCAAATTAGAGCCTCTATTAACAGCTTGGTCTCATTGCTTCGTGACGGCATTAGCATCGGGTCTTCACTGCGCCCAGTTCCGCAGATTGGGTGGCTTGGGATTGTCGCAATTATCGGATTAATTGTTTATTTGATTTCCAATATTCGCGTCGCCATACTTGCTGTGATGGGATTCGTCTTTCTCGGATTCTTGGGACTTTGGACAGAGTCAATGGATACGCTCGCTCTCACTCTGGCAGCAGTTATTCTCTCTTTGATTATCGGAATACCTCTTGGAATATGTGCGGGACTCTTTCCAAAGTTTGAGAAGTTGCTTACACCAGTACTCGATTTTGCTCAGGTAA
>JACPZY010000012.1 GCA_016195215.1 Actinomycetota bacterium
AATACGTCGCACTTCGACTAAGACATCTTCGAGGGAAGTAATTCCAAGATCAGGAACGCCTAGAGATCCTGCTGCGACTCCGCCTCCTGAGAGATAAACCGCTCGAAATCCAGCCCGTTTAGCCAATAGCGCGTGATTGGCATTAATAGCACCAGCTATTTGCAGTGGCGATTCCTCCTCTAATGCCTTTTTGAAACGAACTCCCGCGCTCTCTTGACCCATAAATTGAGCCTATCACGCGACTTTTTTTGCCTCAGTCACTAGTGCTAGCCCTCAGATGGGGGTACCTTCACTCCTATGAGACGCTTCCCCGTTCTATTCTCACTCGTTGCTCTCATCTCCCTCTCTGTGCTCTTTACATCAGCGCAAGCATTCTCCTTTAGCAAGGCGGCCAATTCCCCTGGATCTAAATGCAGCAAAGTTGGCGCGGTTGCAAGATCGGGGGCGACCCAAGTCAAGTGTGTTAAGAGCGGAAAGAAGATTATTTGGCGCAAAGTGGTGCAGGTGAAAACGCCTTCACCAGCGACCACTTCAACGCTCAAGCCGACTCCCGCCCAGACTCAGACACCGACCACGACGACAATACCGGCGGCACAGAACGAGTATGAGGTAAACGCTAAAGCTACTCAATGGTCATACTCTTTTTCCTACCTCATCGGTGCCTCCAAGATTCCGCTCAATTCGGCCTCCAGCCATTCAAACATCTTGTATCTGCCGCAGGGCAAACTCACTCATATACTTCTGAAATCAAATGATGTCTCACATGGATTCTCGATTCCGGGACTTGGTATCGACAAAGAAGCCTCTCCGGATGCGACAACGAAAATAGATATCACCCCAGAGAAGACGGGAACTTTTCCTGGCGCCTGCAATATTCAATGCGGACGTGGACACGCAGGAATGATCTTCTCAATTGTGGTTGTATCTCAGGCAGATTATTTGAACTATCTTGCCACTTTGAAGTAGGGAGTAAAAAGCTAGATTAAAAGAGCTAGTGGTGAGGTGATTCTGTCGGGCGTTCGTATTCAGTTACGTAGCCGAGAACACTTACAAGGAGTGCACCGATTCCGATAAAAGTGAGCCACCAACCGATAATGAGTCCAAGACTTGCCACGGAGGCCGCCAGTGCAACTGGGAGCGGCCACCAGGAATGCGGACTGTAGAAGCCAATTTCTCCCGCGCCATCGGCAATCTCGGCAGATGGCCGGTCCTCAGGAAGCAACCCACCAATTCGTTTCCGTGCATACCACATGTAGAAACCAACGAGCGCTGCTAACCCACCACTCAATATGAGCGCCGTTATTCCAACTGCCTCCCCCCCGATTAACCAATAGATTCCACCAACAAGAAAATAGAAGACCGCCAGGCCGCTGAAAAGATTTACCGACGTTTTCATGAGATTAGTGCCCCTCGGTCTTTATATGCGGATGATGCAGGTCAAAAGCGGGACGCTCACTTCGAATACGCGGCATGGAGGTGAAGTTGTGCCGCGGTGGAGGGCACGAAGTCGCCCATTCAAGTGACCCACCGTAACCCCAAGGATCATCTACGCCAACCATCGGAGAATTGCGCGTTATCCAGATATTGATCGCAAATGGAATCATCGAAACCGCCAGAATCACCGATCCAACAGTTGAGACTTCGTTCATGAAGGTAAACCCGTCAGTTGGTAGATAATCTGCGTAACGGCGCGGGAAGCCCTTAATACCGAGCCAGTGCTGGACCAAGAAGGTTGTATGAAAGCCGAAGAAGGTCAACCAAAAGTGAATCTTGCCTAACCGTTCATTGAGCATCTTTCCGGTCATCTTTGGCCACCAGAAATAGAAGCCACCAAACATGGTAAAGACCACCGTGCCAAATAGAACGTAATGGAAGTGGGCTACGACGAAGTACGAGGCGGATACTGCAAAGTCAAGTGGTGGTGACGCCAAGATAATTCCTGTGAGGCCGCCGAAAAGGAAGGTAATAAGGAAGCCCATGACCCAGAGCATGGGGGTTTCAAAGGTAATGGAGCCCCGCCACATTGTTCCGATCCAGTTGAAGAACTTCACGCCGGTCGGAACGCCAATAAGGAAGGTCATGAAGGAGAAGAAAGGCAGGAGAGCCTGTCCGCTAGCAAACATATGGTGTGCCCAGACTGAGACAGAGAGCGCCGAAATTGCAATCGTTGCCGCAATCAACCCTTTGTATCCAAAAATTGGCTTTCGGCTGAATACCGGCAAGATCTCGCTTGCAATGCCGAAGAATGGAATCGCGAGAATGTAAACCTCGGGATGTCCGAAGAACCAGAATAGGTTCTGCCAGAGCATGGCTCCCCCATTCGCCGGATCGAATATATGAGAGCCGAAAAGGCGGTCAGATTCGAGCCCGAGGAATGCTGCTGCTAGAGGGGGGAAGGCAAGAAGAACGAGAATCGAAGTAAGCAGTGCATTCCACGTGAAGATCGACATCCTAAACATCGTCATTCCTGGGGCGCGCATCGTGAATATCGTCGTAATGAAGTTAACCCCGGAGAGAATCGTGCCGAGACCACTCATCGCTAAGCCCATCACCCAGAGATCCCCTCCGATTCCAGGAGAGAACTGTGAGCTTGCAAGTGGGGCATAAGCAGTCCACCCAAATGATGCTGCACCGCCGGGCGCTAAAAAACCCGCAAAGGTCATTATTCCTCCGAAGAGGTATAACCAATACGAGAGCATGTTGAGTCGCGGGAAGGCCACGTCGGCTGCGCCAATCTGGAGAGGCATGATGACATTTGTGAATCCAACAAAGAGCGGAGTCGCAAACAACAGGAGCATGATCGTGCCGTGCATGGTAAAAATCTGGTTGTACTGCTCAGTGCTCCAGAACTGAAGACCTGGTCGTGTTAATTCTGCACGTAAAAAGAGGGCGAGAATTCCACCAATGAGAAACCATGAGAATGATGTGATGAGGTACATATACCCAATCGTCTTATGGTCTGTCGATGTGACCCATTTAACGAATTGACTTCCTTTCCGAGAAGTCTTTTGCACCGAAGGCAAGGGGAGAGTTTTCAGAGACTGTTCGACTGTGGTCATGACTGACTCGCCTTCAAGGTATTGAGGTAATCCTGATACTGCGCGGGTGTGACAACTCGAACTGTAAAGAGCATCCGTGAATGATCACGACCACAGAGAATATTGCAACGTCCCGGAAAGTCGCCCAATTTATTGGCAGTGAATTCGAGATGGTTCGTAACGCCAGGGAGGTTCTGCATTTGAATCATGAAAGCAGGTATCCAGAAGCCGTGAACTACGTCACTCGATATTAATGTGAAGCGAACCTTCTCACCTTGAGGCAAGTAGAGGATCGGGGGCTTTTCCGGGGTTCCAGTGACACCTTTGCCGCCAGCTTCCGCATAGGCAAACTGCCAGGACCACTGGACTCCATTGACGGAAATATTGTGCGCAACACCTTTGAGAGATTTCGCAGTAATTCTGGATTCATCGCGAGCAGTGAATGCGAAGAGAACCGCAACAATAATGAAGGGAATAATGGTATAGGCCACTTCGATGGGAATGTGGTACTGGGTCTGCTTCGGGAACTCGTCGTTCTTCTTGCGGTGGAAAAAGGCCGACCAGAATATTAGGCCTGCCGTAAAGAGACCGACGACACCTGCTGTGATCCACGCCCCTTGCCAGAGTGTTAGCGAGGTGTCGTTCACGCTCGAGACTCCCTTCTCAAAGCCAAGGCCAGAGACGGAACAACCAGATAAGAGAACGAGCGCGGGAATCAACAGGGCGAGGTTGCGCACGAGATGTGATTTGCGGGTGCGGGGCTCCAGAGACATGGGGTAAAGGATAGTGGGGCATTTCATTCCTGTTGCCAAGTGGGGGTACCGTAGGCAAGGTGGTTCATGGCTCAAGGAATTTCCTATCAGAATCCCCCCTTTCGCCGCTGGTTCGGGAGACCCTCAAAGACGCAATTGAGCAGGGCTGGCAAGATCCCAGGAAACTTTCACAGCACTCCGCCCGGGCTCGAATTCTCTTCAATTCGGCGATCGACCTCTTTGCCTCTCACCTCAAAGTTAAACCCTCCGAAATCGAGCTCCTTGGCGAACCAGGACTGGCCTTGTACTACTCCCTTAGTGGACTCTTGCGATCGGGTGACAGACTGTTGCACTCGTCCGTCGACCGTAGAGAAGTCTTCGCGATTGCCCGAGACCATGGGAGCGCCTACGAACTGGCCGTTGATCAGAAAGGCCAGATCCATGCCGATTCCATCCCTAACGACTCGGAAATGGTCTTTGCCCTCCAAGGTGGCAATACCGAAACGGGGGTAGTCCAAGATTTGGAAGGCCTCATCTCGAAAGCTCCCCATGCCAGGATTGCCTGCGACTTTTTTGGTTGCGGTCCGCGTCTTTCTCTTCCCTC
>JACPZY010000014.1 GCA_016195215.1 Actinomycetota bacterium
CTCATCATTACTGGATTGGCACTGCCTCCACCTGCGACAAATAATTTTGAGAGGTGATTCCTCTCAACTTCTCGTGCCACGGTTTCAACAGTGAGTTCCAATAAGGTGGCCATCAGGTTCTCAATATTCCATGAATCAACAGGCCCTGCGTGTGCAATGAGATACGGGAGATGGAATAACTCCTTACCCGTTGACTTCGGGGCGGGCAGAGAATAATAAGGCTCAGCAAGAAATGAATGGAGAAGATCAATATCGGCAGTTCCGGCTCCCGCAATTTTCCCGTCTTCATCAAAGGAGAGGCGCCCTTGAGAATGTGCAGAAATCGCAGCATCGAGAAGACCATTGGCAGGCCCGATGTCATATGCCATTGGAACCACTAATTTCCCAGCAATTGTGATATTTGAAATCCCACCTAGATTGAGAGCGCCTTCCGGGCTCTCACTGTGACCCAAGAGCAGTTGATCTAAAACACTAACCAGCGGAGCACCGTGGCCACCTGCTGCCACGTCACGGGAGCGAATGTTGGAAAGGACCTGCACACCAGTATCTTCTGCTATCCATGACGCTTCCCCGAGCTGGAGCGTTCCCTTCGCGTTGTGGTTGCTATCGATCCAATGAAAGAGCGTCTGCCCATGGGAAACGATGAGATCCGGGTGAAATGAATTCTCCGACATAGCCGATTGGGCGGCTCGCGAAAAAGCCTGGCCTATCAAGGTATCTAGCACACATACGCGCTCCATATCCACGGGTCGAGGGGGCATCGAGTCAGCAATCAATTGATGAAGTTCATCCGAGTATTTAAAAGATGAAAAACTTATTTCTTTAATTTCGAGCACGTCATTCACTTCTGTAAATTCACAACAGGCAACATCTATGCCATCGAAAGAGGTCCCAGAGATTATTCCAATGATTTTCATTTCCCAACCTCCGGACAAGCAACGTAGTGTTTTGGGGTAATTTCTATGAGGACTGGAACGCGAGTAGTGCACACTGGCACTGCGATCGGGCAACGCGCATGGAAAGCACACCCCGTGGGTAGATGTGCCGGATCCGGTACCTCGCCTTGCAGAGTTTTTGCCAGAGTCTCTGGGTTTCCGATGATGCTGTGATCTGGCATGGCTGCAATTAATGCGCGCGTATAAGGATGCATGGGCCTTTCGATAATCTGGTCCCAACTGCCAAACTCCACGATTTTCCCAAGGTACATGACTGCGATCACATCGCTGATGTATCGAACCATTGCCAGGTCATGGCTAATGAAAATATATGTGAGTCCAAATTTTGCCCGTAAATCAATGAGCAGGTTCATTACCTCAGCGCGGACAGAGACATCAAGAGCTGAAACTGGCTCATCGAGGATAAGGAGATCTGGCTCAGAGGCGAGGGCTCTAGCAACACTCACGCGCTGCCTCTGCCCGCCTGATAGTTGGTGCGGATATCGATTCTGCAAATCTGGAGTAAGTCCAACGATGGAGAGCAACTCTACAACTCGCGCTTCAACTCGATTTCTCGGAACCAATTTGTGAACCGTAAGAACCTCAGAAATTGCAGCGCCTACCTGCTGACGTGGGTCTAGCGAAGAGTAGGGATCCTGAAAAACCAGTTGCACCCTTGATCGAATCGGACGGAGATGGTTCTTTGATTTATCCGATATCTGGCCACCCTGCCATGCTACTTTTCCGACAGTTGCCTTCTCCAATCCCGAAACTACGCGAGCAAGAGTTGACTTGCCACATCCGCTCTCACCGACAATACCCAACGTCTGGCCATCTTCGAGTGAGATAGAGACCCCGTTAAGTGCATTTATGAGCGTTCCGGTCGCAAGTATCTTGTACTGCTTCTCCACATTTTCAATATTCAGAGTCATCATTGGCCTCCAACGGGATGAAAACAAGCAACACTCTTTTCGAGTGTGCCGACAAGTTGGGGGACGCTTTTTTTGCACTCAAGTTGAACTTTGAAACAACGAGGAGCGAAAGAACATGACTGGCCCACAAGCCAAGGCTTCTGGGGAACACCAGCAATGGATGTGAGCCGCTTCCGTTCTTTATCAGCCGTTGTTGGAAGCGATGCGAGTAGACCGTATGTATAAGGGTGTTGAGGGTTTGTGAATATCTCCTTTACTGTTCCCGATTCCACAATACGTCCGGCGTACATGACAATAAGTCGGTCAACCAAGTTGGCGACCACGCCTAGATCATGGGTGATCCAGAGCATGGACATATTCCGTTTCCTTCTCTCTTCTGCAACGAGAGAAAGTATCTGCTGCTGGATGGTGACATCTAGAGCCGTAGTTGGTTCATCGGCGATAAGCAACTTCGGCGATAGGATGAGGGCCATAGCAATCATCACGCGTTGGCGCATTCCACCTGAGAACTCGTGAGGGTAACTCTCCATAGCACGGCCAACGTCAGGGATGCCAACTTCTCTTAGAGCAGCTCTTACCCGTTCATCAGATTCGCTCGTGACCTCTTCATGAGACTCGATCACTTCTAGAAGTTGCTTTCCAAGTTTCATAACGGGGTTTAGCGCAGTCATAGGATCTTGGTAGACCATTGAAATTTCAGAACCACGAAGTTTGCGCATTTCCTGTGGTGGCAGAGTGTTGAGATCAATTCCCTTGTACTTGATCGCACCTTTAATGACTTCGACTCCACGGGGAAGGAGTCCCAGCACAGATAGTGCGGTAAGCGTCTTGCCTGAACCGCTCTCACCTACAACGCCGACGGCTTCCCCTTCATGAATCTCAAATGTCACCTCATTGATGAGGGTGCGTGGATCCTGAACAGTGGCTATAGCTAAATTTTCAATGGATAGGAGTGCTGGAGGCTTACTCATGAATTCCTCCGTGCCGGATCCCAAGCATCGCGAAGTCCATCTCCAACGAGGTTTAGGCCGACAACAACAATCGTTATAAAGAGAGAGGGGAAGAGAAGAGTCCACCAAGCAAATGCAGCCAATGACTGGGCATCTGCGACCATCAGACCAAGAGAGGCATCGGGAGGTTGAGTGCCCAATCCCAGGAAGCTAAGCCCTGACTCAGTGAGGATCGCCCAAGAGAGCGAGAGTGCCGTTTGAACAACAATTGGAGCGGTGACGTTGGGCAATATGTGTTTGATGAGGATGCGTGGAGA
>JACPZY010000005.1 GCA_016195215.1 Actinomycetota bacterium
ACTGGTTGAGACTGGTTGAGACTGGTTGAGACTGGTTGAGACTGGTTGAGACTGGTTGAGACTGGCGAAAAAGCTAGCGGGTCTTTATCCGCGTCCCTTGATATCGCCATTAATTAAATGAAAGAGCAGTGCCTGGATTGTCGTTCGGCGATGGAGGGCCTCTCGCCAGATAACTGAGCGAGGACCGTCAATGACTTCGGCCGTGACTTCTTCTCCGCGGTGAGCAGGCAGGCAGTGCATGAATATTCCATCTTTGGTCGCGAGGTTCATGAGTTCCTCATTCACGGAGAATGGGGCTAGCACTCTCGTCTTCTCCACCCTCTGCGATTCGGGATCACCCATGGACATCCAGACATCGGTGTAGAGGACGCTGGCTCCCTGAGCGGCGGCACGAGGATCGTGAACAATTTCGATGGTTGCTCCGGAATCTCGGGCTATCTCTCTCGCCACTTTCACGACACCCTCATCCGGAGCCCACGCGCCTTCGGGAGTAGCCGCGACGACGTGAGCGCCCATGATCGCGCCCATAATGAGCCAGGCATGCGACATATTGTTTCCGTCGCCGAAGTACGAGAATTTCCTACCTGCAATATCAGACCCGAAAGTTTCGCGGATGGTCAGCCAATCGGCGAGCAACTGCGTTGGATGATCGTCATCGGTGAGTGCATTGATAACAGGAATAGAAGATGCGCTTCCGAGTTCATCAACGTCAGACTGCTTGTGGGTACGGACAATAAGTGCGCTGGCAAATTGACTGATAATTTTTGCAGTATCCGAAATGGTTTCTCCGCGACCTAATTGAAGATCGTCGCCGCGGATAAATATTGGCGTTCCTCCCAGGTGCGCGACTGCTGTTTCCGATGCCAAACGGGTACGGGTCGAAGGCTTGGTCATATAAATAGCCACGGTGCGATTGGATAAAGCCGTGTCTGCCCTCAGTGGATCTTTCGCAAAATCTGCTGCTGTGGCGAGGAGAAGTTCTACATCTGCTCGACTGAGGTCAGCTGTGCGGAGGAGATCTTTCATTTCCTTATCCTAGCCAAGCAAGTATTCTTTCTGTCATGGGAATATTTCGTCGCGGGTCGCAGCCAGAGAGCGACACTGACCTTCTCACCAGACCCGAAGAGCAGATTGATGAAGGCGACCACGATCGCTTTGCCCACTACGTGAAAAAGGGGAAAATTCTCGAATCCGCAGTCAGCGGAAAAGCAGTACGGGCGTTATGCGGAAAGAAATGGGTTCCAACGAGGGATCCAGAGAAATTCCCAATCTGCCCAATCTGCAAGGAAATTTACTCAGGACTTCGCCCAGCTCCAGAGGATAACTAGCCGCTTAGGAGATTTCGGCAAATCTTTTTCTAAGCCAGAGCGAGGCGTAGACAAGTCCAACTAAGGCCGGCACTTCAATAAGTGGTCCAATGACCCCGGTGAGCGCCTGCCCCGAATTCACTCCCCAAACGCCAATTGAAACTGCGATTGCCAATTCGAAATTATTACCTGCGGCGGTAAAGGCAAGTGTTGCCGATTTCGCATACTTGAGACCAATCCATGCACCGAGGGCAAAGGAGAGGGTCCACATCAGTGCGAAGTAAAGAAGTAGCGGTAGTGCGATTTTTGCAATTGAGAATGGGTCATTGGCAATGGCGCGACCTTGTAGAGCAAAGATAACCGTGACTGTAAAAAGGAGTCCATAGAGGGCAAATGGAGAGATACGAGGAATGAAGCGAGTCTGATACCAATTCTCACCTTTTACTCTTAGGCCAATTCTTCGTGTCAGGTAACCAGCAAATAAAGGCAGTCCAAGAAATATCAGCACAGCCTTGGTGATATCACGCGTGGAGAAGGATATATCTTGAACATTGAGTCCTAACCACCCTGGAAGAATTCTAAGGTAGAACGTACCAAGTAGTGCATAAGCCAGAATTTGGAAAACTGAATTGATTGCAACCAGAAGTGCCGCGGTCTCTCGATCGCCACATGCAAGCTCATTCCAGATCAGAACCATCGCGATGCATCGGGCCAGGCCAATCACAATGAGACCCGTTCTCAATTCAGGTTGATCTGGTAGGAAGGTCCAAGCAAGGATGAACATAAGTGCGGGACCAACAATCCAATTGAGAAAAAGGGAAGACCATAGAAGTCTTCGGTCTCCAGTCACTGCCCTCATATCTTCGTAACGAACTTTTGCAAGAACTGGATACATCATTAGCAAGAGACCGAGTGCAATGGGGAGCGAGGTCCCTCCGATCTTTATCGAATTCAGCGATCCTTGTATTCCCGGAACCACTTTGCCTAAAAGTAGCCCGGCGACCATTGCGAAAAAAATCCAGACGGGTAAAAAACGATCTAATCCTGATAATTTTACGAGGACGGCAGGGGAATCTGAGGGTTCGTCCTCTTTCACAGAAACTCCTATTATTGTTGGGCGACTACCACGCTGAGTTGAATAGGGTACCCGATACTCTAAATATCCTCTGTAAACTGTCGGTGAACTTCGATCAAACAGTTCAATCAACTATTGGGTCATTTCCGAGTGAGTAGGATTAAGGAGGCGCCGTGTTCGGTTCGACCTCCCGATTCTCACTACGATGGATTATTTCTCTTTCATTACTATTCATTGGCGCAAGTTCGTTGGCGATCGCCCCGAGCACGGCTCAATCACCACCGCGGAAGATTCTCACCGGCTGGATTCCCTACTATTCGATGAAGAGCGCACTGCCCTCTGCTGTTGCAAATGGTGATCTAGTAAAAGAGGTGATGCCCTTCTGGTATACCTTGAAGAGCGAGACAAGAATTACCGATCTCTATACCCCCGCAAATCCAAGCGTGCCAATATCCGTGCCGCTGACGACGATGCGCGATTCTGGATTTTTAATTATTCCAACGATTACCGATGGAACGGCAAAATTGGTCCTGGCCAAATTGCTCGCTGACCCGAAAACGCGGACAAAAGTAGTCGCCACTATTACATCACTTGTGATGGTCAATAATTTCGATGGGATAGACCTTGATTTTGAGGGGTTTGCTTTTACTGACGGAACCGCCTCTTGGCCAGCCACTCGTACCAACTGGGTTGCCTTTATTTCAGAGTTGAGCACCTCCCTTCACCTGGTAAATAGATTGCTCTCGGTTACGACTCCTGTGCTCTTTGATCCTGCCTCAGGTAAGAAGGGTTACTACCTCTATGACTGGGCTTCGATTTCACCGATGATCGACCGACTCAGGATCATGACTTACGACTATTCAACGAGTTCACCCGGTCCGATCGGTCCTGTTACCTGGGCAGAAAAGGCGGTTCAATATGCGGTCTCGGTTATTCCAGCATCAAAGGTTTACGTCGGTGTGGCAGGTTATGGTCGAGATTGGGTAACAAAAGTCGTCGGGGTCTGTCCAAGCAACGTGGCCTCAGCGGTTTCGACCTCATCGCGGGCAGCAACATTTGTCATGAAAGACGCGGCAAATTTGGCCGCAAGTTATGGGGCTGCACCTACCTATAACAAATCATTTGGGGAGGTTACTTTTTCGTACAGCAAGGTCTACACCGGCACGGCAAGTTCTGGTCTGGCAACTTCATGTACAGCCTCGCGAACAGCCTGGTACCAAGATGCGCGCGGATATGCAGCAAGAGCGCAACTAGTGGCCAAGTACCGCCTTGGTGGAATTACGGCTTGGACATTGGGCATGGAAGATCCAACAGCCACTGATGCGGTGAGGCAGGTTGCTCACTCCATTGCTCCCGATCTTGTCGTAAGCATTTTAAGTACCGAACAATCCAGTGCACCCTATGGAAATCCAGTGAGGATCACGGGCCAACTGCTCCTTCCTGATAAGACTCCAGTTTCCGGAGTCATGGTCCGTCTTGAACTTCTACCAAATGGAGAGAGCAATTGGCGCGAAATTCTCCAAGTCATAACTGGGACTGATGGAACAATTACTGTTCCCGTCATTCTTTCAAAATCGAGCTCTCTGCGAATCTCCACTGACGCAAGTTGGGAGCGACTTGCCTCTCAGAGCGCCTCAATCCAGATCACGCTTTCACGATTGCTCTCAATCTCCTCCCCAGCCTCCTCATTTAAAGGTGGGCCAATTGCAATTTCTGGAAGAGTGCAACCTCGCGAGATCGGTGTACCGATCATTCTGGAGAAATTCATTGCAGGTAAATGGCGGCCAATTGGCGGGCCGACGCTTACTCTTGAGGATGGCACCTTTGCCCTTTTGACCACTGAGGACGTCCGTGGATTTGCTCGATACCGTGTGAGAGTTGAAGGAAATGCAAACTTAACGGGGGTATCTAGTCCTATATTTTCTGTAGTGGTTTATTAGTACACCCATAGGTCAGGAGTCAGATGCCTAATGTTCAGGAGAGAATAGATGAAAGCACAGAAGAGAAATTTGATGAACTCACCGACACTTCCTTCTTCGTGGATCGCCCATGGATTACAATTGTTTGGGACGATCCAGTCAACCTCATGAGCTATGTGACATACGTATTTATGACACTCTTTGGTTATTCAAAAGAACGAGCCAGCCAATTGATGCTCCAAGTTCACAACGAAGGCAGAGCCGTTGTCTCTAGCGGTAGACGTGAAGAAATGGAGCGTGACGTGGCTCGACTCCATGAGTACGGACTCTGGGCAACAATTGCGCGCGATGACAAGTGATATTGGAATAAGTAATGACTTCTAAGAAGGCGGCTAAGGGCTTTAAAAGAATCGACGAAGAATCTTTTACCGTCAATTTCTCACCCTCGGAGCGAGAAGTCCTTATCAATCTCTCTGGACAGCTGATTGAAATTCTTGCCGAGCGAGTAGATGTTTTAGACGAAGACCCATTGGCTCAGATGGTCGGAATCACCGGACACGATTCCCCACCCGATGATGCGGTGCTACTCCGCCTGCTACCAAATGCATATGCAGATCCGGTTGATTCCGCAGAATTTCGTCGGTACACAGAATCAACACTCCGTTCAAAGAAGCGTCTGCATGCAATGGAAATGCGCTCGCTCCTCCTTCAATTGGGCGCTTCAAAGATTCTTCTTGATCGTAAAGGTGCTCAAGCTTGGTTAGGGGCGCTCAATGACATTCGTCTCGCCCTGGGTGTTCGATTAAATGCGAATGAACATACATATGAGTATTTTGAACTTCTCTCACCGGAGGATCCAATGGCGGCAGTATTCGCCGTCTACTCTTGGCTCGGATGGCTGCAAGAGAGTTTGGTAAATGCTCTTATGGATAACGAGGTGGATAACGAGGTGGATATTGAGGGAGCTCGTTTTGAATAGGCGTAAGAGCAAATGACTCTGGAGATTCCAAGGGAATTTGTGAACTTGATTCTCGAACAATCGCGTGCAGAATATCCAGAAGAAGCTTGTGGAGTTATCTTGGGTCCACTTGGATCGGGGAAAGCTCTACGGATCAAGCCGATGATTAATGCCGCTCACTCACCCACCTTTTATGAATTTGATCCGAAGGATCTGCTCACTCTCTATCGGGAAGTCGACGATCTGGGTGAAGAGATCAATGTAATTTACCATTCGCATACAGATACCGAGGCTTATCCATCCCGAACTGATATTGCGTACGCGGGCGAGCCGGGAGCGCACTACGTCCTTGTTTCCACTCGCGACGAGATTGCCCCCGAGAGTGAATTTCGATCATTTCGCATCATTGATGGCCAGGTAACCGAGGAAGAAGTTACGATTACCGATTAGGGTGAAAAAACGGAATAATTGGCCCATGTCAATCGAAGTCCGTATCCCCACCATCCTGCGTCCATTTACCAGAGACCAGAAGGAGGTTGAAGCATCTGGCGCAACGCTCGCTGGGGTGATCGACGATCTCGACACCCAGTATCCCGGGATCTCAGAGCGATTGCTTGAGAATGGTGCGCTACGACGATTCATCAATATCTATGTTAATGACGAAGATGTTCGATTTCTGGGCGGATTAAAATCACCCACGAAGGCCGGCGACTTGATAACGATCCTTCCAGCGGTCGCGGGTGGTTAATTCTTCAAGGGTAGGCTTGCTCACGTGATCGATGCCCCGATTGGAATTTTTGATTCTGGAGTTGGTGGTTTGACAGTCGCACGTTCGATCCTTGATCAACTTCCAGATGAGTCAATTCTTTATATCGGTGACACGGCACGGACACCTTACGGTCCGCGTCCGCTAGCCGAAGTTCGCACCTTTGCCTTGGAGTCATTGGATTTCCTCGTTGATCAAGGTGTCAAGACGTTGGTTATTGCTTGCAACACCGCAAGCGCTGCGATGTTACGTGATGCCCGAGAACGTTACTCGGTTCCCGTTGTAGAGGTTATTCAGCCTGCTGTGCGGCGCGCAGTTGCCGCCACTCGCACTGGAAGGATCG
>JACPZY010000015.1 GCA_016195215.1 Actinomycetota bacterium
GAATCAGCACCGGGCCAAGTCGGAAGTGTTGCCCGTGCCTTGGAGTTGGTGGAATTGATCGTGACCGGACCCTCCGAGGGTTTGACCCTTTCTGAGATCGTGAAAACGGCTGGTGGCTCCAAGAGCGCGGTACTGGCCACGCTTCGAACCTTGGTCCATTTTGGTTATCTCCGTACCGTCGAGGTTGGGCCCAGATACCTGCCCGGGATGATGTTGATTCGATTGGGAGATTTGGCGGTGGCCCATGATCCTTTAATAGCGGTGGCTCGACCGATCTTAAGCCGGCTGAGCGAAAAATCTGGTCTGACGATTCGAGTCGCGCGAAATGATGCCGGATTTCCTATTTTCCTTGATCGCGTGGATGGAGCTGGCTTCGTCCGGTTTCATACGCCTTTGGGGGTAAGGGAACTTCCACACGTGAGTTCGGCGGGGAAAGCCATCCTGGCTCATTTAGGTGACGACCAAATTAAGGCAGTTGCTAAAGAGTGTGGTTTGGTTGCAAGAACAAAGAATTCCATAACGACCCTGCCCGCATTAAAGAAAGAGATGGAGAAGATCCGCCTTGATGGTTTTGCGACGGATAACGAAGAGGATGCGCAGGGAATCTTCTGTGTTGGTGCACCCTTCTTTGATCATTTCGGCAAATGCTTGGGTGCAATCAGTGCGACCGGTGTAAAAACTGATCTTTCAGATGAGCAGATTGAGAAGTTGGGCAAGTTAGTCATCAAACATGCAGATCAATTAACCAAAGAACTTCACGGCAGAAAAATAGTTCGGAGAGCAAAGTGAAATCATTAATCACTTATGGTCACGGTCAAGTTGAAATCATTGAATCCGCGGAATTGGCACTACTGCCTGACGAGGTACTTGTGGCCCCAATAGCAACCGGGCTCTGCGGAACTGACCTCGAGATTATCGACGGCAAGATTGATCTCTCTTTTGTGAATTATCCGATTGTGCTTGGCCACGAATGGTGTGGCCGCGTGATCAAAGTTGGGCCCAATGTTAATTGGATTGAAGAAGGGGTCAGAGTCGTAGTCGAAGGAATCATTCCTTGTGGAACCTGCTTTGAATGCGTTGATGGAAATACCAATCGCTGTACGACTTACGATGAGGTGGGCTTTACTCGTCCTGGAGCCGCAGCCGGACAGATCGCAGTCAGAGCAGATCTGGTCCATCCAATCGCCGACTCAGTTACCGATGAATCAGCCGCCTTGGTCGAACCCACGGCCGTCGTCACGCAGGGATTAATGAAAGCTCAACCGAATAAGGGTGCGAAAGTCCTTATTATTGGTGACGGGACGATTGCCTTAATCGCGGCAAAACTGATACGCACGTGGCAGCCATCGGAAGTTCATATGCTGGGTCTCAAGGAGGGTCAATCTCTGCTGGCCGAGCAAGCGGGGGTCGATCTCTTCATGATTAATCCGTCCTCCGAAAAGTACGATCTTATAATCGATGCTTCGGGTGCTAGTTCGCGGATCTCCGAAGCAATCCGCCAATTGGTCCGCGGTGGGTGTCTCTTGCTTCTGGGATTTACAGGTCCGGATATCAGTACACCTATTTCCATTGATGATCTCGTCAATGGCGATCTTAGTATTTTCGCCTCCTTTGGATACTCACGGAATGCTTGGGAAAAGACGGTCGAATTGTTGAATTCAGGAAAAGTGGATCTGACATTCCTTGTAACACATCGATTCCCACTTGAAAGTTACCACGAGGCCATTGATGCATTACGTCATGCCCCTTCACCTCGAGGCAAGATCCTATTTGAGATCGGAAAGTAATTTTCGAGAAATTTCTCCGTTCCTGAAGATTTGATGAAGATGATTTTTTACGAAATCTTCATCATTCTCGTTGGTCTACCTCTATCTCTCGGCCTTACCATCACAGTAAGAAATCTACAAAGGAGGACGCAATGATGGGTTGGTATGGGGATGGAAACGGTTGGTGGGGTGGCGGAGGAATGGTATTTGAGAGCATTTTTTGGATTCTACTTATCGGGCTGGGCGTATGGCTGATTACTTGGCTTACTCGACGAGACAACCCTACGCAGAAGCAAGAAAGTCCACGGCAAATACTGGACCGTCGATTAGCCGCCGGCGAAATAGACACCGCTGCATATGCCCAAGCACGGAGGTTGATTGATAACCGAGCCTCTGATCTTCGTGAGACGAATTAATTGACCTACTTAATGAAGGATGTAAAGAAGTAGCCTTGGAGTTGGCTACCTTTGCTGACGCCTTCAATGATGGAAAGCGGAGTAGCCAATCCAAGCGCATATGGGCAGGCAAGCAACACCAAGAATATGGGCGACATATTAAGTACTTATCCAATGAAATTGCCCGTTATTTTATGAAGATTCAATGAAGTTTCCCGGCGCTGCTGGCAGCGTTACTGGTCCCAAATATTTACTGTCCCAAACCGGACTGATGGTTCTCATTAAAGTTGCTCCATTCAAATTAAAACAATGACGTAGGTTCGGATATCCGTTTTGAAAACTTTTTATGAGGAAGGTCACCAAGAAGTTTCGATACTTCCTTGTAATCGCCGAAATTGCTCAGGTATAGTTCAGGAATTCGACTACGCATGCAGTGAGATCGGGAAAAATATGATCGGTATGTCAGGCAGAATCTCCAGTTTTCGAAAGTTTTGGTCCTCCATCCTGCTCACATCTCTGATGGTCTTGGGCGGTTCTTTCACGACAGCACC
>JACPZY010000035.1 GCA_016195215.1 Actinomycetota bacterium
GAACCACTGCATACACCAGAGAGCGAAGAGTGAAATGATGGCGAAATTTGCCCCGCTCACTGCGACTAAGTGAGTGAGTCCAGATCGACGCATATCATCTCGCAACTGTGGTGATTGCATGGAAGTGTCGCCAAGAACCATCCCTGGAATGAGCGCACTCGCATCTCCTCCATCGGCGAGGTTTCGAAAATCTCTGCGAATCGCACCCAGGGCTTGCGCCCATCTTGAAGGATCGGTGTCAATTCTGATTTTCCCGCGGAGAATAAAGAGAGCAGCAACACGTGCTTCCTTGCTCTTACGTAACGAGCCATCAACCGTGACTAACTGCCCGGGCAGAAGATTCAATACTCTCTTCTCGGTCGTCATCACGCGGATTGGCACTCGTAATCGAAATCTCTCTCCCTCGTTACCTACAGATAGTGCAGTGGCAAGAAAGGAGTAATTGGCTGGTGCTCTATCTGTTCCAAATACTTTTGCTCTGGTTTGAATAGGATCTGTGGAGAGTTGAAACTGGATCGTCGAAATAGTGCCCATGAATTCCTTGGCAATAGACTGCGTCACGCTCATCTGACGCAGGGACATGACACCAGAGCCAAGGAGTAAGGTAAAAGCAAGAACGAGCAGTAATCTTCGACCACGCGCGAACGCAATGATTGCCAGAAGTATTGCGGCGAGAGATAGACGCCAAGGAGTCATCCAACTTTGAGTAAGTGCTCCAACCCAGATCGTCGCGCCTAGAACGAAGGCGCGATAATCCCTTAAACCTTTATCTTGCTTTTGAACTGTGCGAATTTGGAGCTGCCAATACCGGAAACTTTCTGTAAATCCTCAGGTAGAGAGAAGGGGCCATTAACTTTTCTAAATTTAACAATCCGCTCGGCAAGGACCGGGCCAATCCCCGGGAGAGCATCCAACTCCTTAACTGAAGCTCGATTGATATTGATCGGTCCACTCTTCTTTTTTACGCTCCGAACGACCGCGGTATTCTTTGGCGCATTGGTTGCCACCAGTGGATCCACATAGATCTGCTCGCCATCTCTAAGGATCCGGGCAAGATTGATCTCGCTCATATCCATTCCCTTTTCAATCCCGCCAGCCGCCTTAATTGCATCCGTCACCCGTGAATCCGCCGGCAGAGAATAGACACCGGGAACTTTCACTCCCCCGGCGACATCAACAACCAGCAGTGGGGGTGCCACAATTACAGGAGCCGTCTCAATAACCTGCTGTGGATGCCCTCGTGTTACGACCCCACATGAAACGAGAGCCTCAATAATCGTGGGGTGTGCCAACGCCTCGATCTCCAAGTCATGGTCGGAAATCAAGGGCGATACTTCAATCCGCTCCTTGATCTTGCCGTTGATCTGAACGACCGCAATGACCGAGTCTGCAATAAGAAGAGTCTCATCAACTTCTGGCCAGCCCGCAAGTGCGACCGATGGTTGATGTCCCAATCGCTCCCACATTTCCTCCGCTGTGAATGGCGCAACCAACGAGAGCATGATGGCGACAGCCTCCACTGCTTCACGAGCCGCAGGGTCAGTCGGACCGCACCCTGAATCCACTGCTTTACGTGCAGCGTTGACGAGTTCCATAATTCGAGCAATGGCAACATTGAAGCGGAGCGACTCCACCGCAAATCCGGCATCGTGTACCGCTCTGTGCGTCGCCTTCCGTAGAGAAATATCTCCAGTTGTGAAATCAACACCCGGAGCACTGGTGATATCTCCCGATAATCTCCAGGCACGGTTGAGGAATTTCACCGAACCTGAGGGCGAGACATCCTTCCAATCAATGTCATCCTCGGGCGGACCAGAGAAGACCATGGAAAGACGGATCGCATCCACCCCATGAGTGGCCAATTCATCAGTCAGACGGACGAGATTCCCACGACTCTTACTCATCGCCGCGCCCTCCATCACGACCATGCCTTGATTAAGAAGTCGGGAGAAAGGCTCGTTAAAGGAGAGCAGATCCATATCGCTCAGAACTTTAGTTACGAAGCGGCTATATAAGAGGTGCAAAATCGCGTGGGTCACTCCGCCTACATACTGATCGACCGGCAGCCAGGTCTCCACTGCCTCTTTGCTAAAAGCCTGCGTCTGATCGGTCGAGCTTGGAAAGCGCAAGAAATACCACGATGAGTCTACGAAAGTATCCATGGTGTCGGTATCACGCTTGGCAGGATTGCCGCATTTAGGGCAATCGACATTGACCCAATCTGTTGCTCCACCAAGAGGTGAAGTCCCCTTCGGTTTGAGATCAAGTCCCGCCGCATCCGGCAATTTCACCGGCAATTGATCAAGTGGAACAGCAACTTCACCGCAGGATGGGCAGTGAATAATCGGAATCGGTGTCCCCCAATAACGTTGACGGGAGATGAGCCAGTCGCGGAGGCGGTAATTCCGCGCAGCCTTGCCAAGGCCGTCCCGCTCTAACTGTTCGTTGATAAAAGCAATCGCCTCATCTTTTGCCTTGCCGTTAAGTGGACCCGAGTTGATGAGTTCGCCATTGCCCGCCGTAGCAACACCAGAGACTGATGGATCCTCTTCTCCGGTATCAACAACAACCCGAACTGGCAGATCCATTGCGCGTGCGAAATCCAAGTCACGCTGGTCGTGAGCCGGAACCGCCATGATCGCGCCGGTCCCGTAATCAGCAAGAACATAATCACTCGCCCAGATCGACAACTTCTCGCCGTTGACTGGATTGATTGCATACCGCTCAAGAAATAGACCACTCTTTGGGCGGTCAGTGGCGAGGCGATCAATATCAGAGGCGGATTTGATCTTCTCGAGGTACTCCTTGAACTTACCTTCAACCGAACTTCCCAGCGCTAACTCGGCGGCCAGGTCGCTATCTGCTGCTACAACGAAGAAGGTCGCTCCATAGAGAGTATCCGGACGAGTCGTGTAAATGGTTACAGGCTCGGTTCGTCTTTCGATTGTGAAACTCACGTTTGCACCACTGGATCGCCCAATCCAGTTGCGCTGCATTGTCAAGACTTTCTCAGGCCACTGCCCTTCCAGTTGTGACATGTCATCCAACAAGCGGTCTGCATAATCTGTGATCTTGAAATACCACTGAGTCAGTTTCTTCTTTACAACTGGCGTATCGCAGCGCTCGCACAGTCCAGCGATGACTTGCTCGTTTGCAAGGACAGTCTGGTCTTTGGGACACCAGTTGACGTTTGACGCCTTGCGATAAGCAAGACCGCGTTCAAACAACTGGATAAAGAGCCACTGATTCCATCTATAGAACTCAGGATCACAAGTGTTAAATGTGCGATCCCAATCAAAGGAGCATGCATAACGTCGCATCGATGCTTTCTGCACCGCGATGTTCTCGTCCGTCCAGATTGCCGGATCAATACCGGCTTTTATCGCGGCGTTCTCTGCGGGCAGGCCAAAGGCATCCCACCCCATCGGGTGCATGACATTGAAACCCTTTTGAACCCAGTAGCGGGCAATAACATCGCCTAAGGCATACGCCTCGGCGTGACCCATGTGAAGATCCCCCGATGGGTAGGGAAACATGTCGAGGACGTACTTCTTCGGACGGAGGTCTTCAGGGCGGCCTGACCGAAATGGGGCGAGCTCGTCCCAGACGGGGAGCCACTTCTCCTGGACGTAGGCAACGTCGTACCCCTCGTGGACGAAATCACGCGTGCTATCGGTTGACATGTGCATAGGTTACAGGGAAGTTCAGGGTCGCCGATTCTGCACACTTGAATAGCAATGGGGCCCGAGAAATGCTCGGACCCCAATGCTAAGAGATGCTAGAACTTATGCAGCTTCTGTGCTGCGGACTGCTGAGATTTCGAACTCGAGGTTGACCTTCTCGCTCACGAGAACTCCACCAGCCTCAAGGGCGGCATTCCAGTTGACGCCCCAATCCTTACGGTTAATGGTCGTCTTTCCTTCAAAGCCGATTCGTGTGTTTCCCCATGGATCTACGGCAGTTCCGGTGAAGTCGAGATCGACTGTGACGGCCTTAGTTACGCCCTTGATGGTGAGGTCGCCGGTGACCTTGTAGCTCTCGTCGTCCACCTTGTTGAAGGCGGTTGAAACGAACTTGATCTCTGGAAACTCGTCCATTGCGAAGAAGTCGTTGCTCTTGAGGTGAGCATCGCGGTCGGCATTACGGGTATCAATGCTGGCTGCCTTGATAACAACTGTGAGCTTTGAATTGGCTGGGGTCTCGGCATCGTAAAATCCGCTGCCTTCGAAGTCATTGAATGCTCCGCGAACCTTGGTAACCATCGCGTGACGTGCGGTGAAGCCAATCTGGCTGTGGGACTGGTCGATCGTGTAGGTACCGGTGAGGGATTCGGTGGTCTTGGTAGTCATGAACTGTGCTCCTTCTTAAGCTGCCGGGCATTTCCCGTATTTAGTTGAAATTTCAACTACTCAGGAACTATAACATGATTTAGGATTCAACTATTCCCGATTTGCTGAGAATTCGTTGAAAATTCAATTATTTTCTCTCTAAAGTGAGTGTTGCCACCTATATATACACAGATGTGAGGGTTACTGCGAAGGATTTGCGGGAAAATACTTAGGAAATAGTCTTTTTCCGTTCAACTGCACATGTGTGCCCTACCTGTTGGAAGCCGATCCGCTCGTACCCACGAGCGGCATTCTCATCCTCTGCAGAGAGCAGAACCCTCCCCGGCTGGTTCCGAGAGGGAAGTGCGTAGTAGGGGGACGGAGCCCGACTTGCGAAGAGAGTGAAGGCGCCAATTTCTACGGGATCGGAGTCTGCCCGAGGGACTGCGTCAAGATACTCATCGAGTTTCTGGATCCTCTGGAAACCCTGCCATAACCGAAGCGTATAAGAGTGGCCCGCTAACAAATACCCTGGCCGGCAGAGTTAAAGTGTTTTTCGGAATCGCTTCTCTGCCATTAGGCGTTGAAAATACGAGCAACGAATTCATTAGCCCATATGACCGCTTCAGTGACGCCTTGGAGAACAGGAATTCCCTGTGCCGCCTCTTGATAAAGAGTGTTCCAATTTTCATACTCCACGAAAGTTGGTGGCCAGGCATGAGTTCCTCGAAACCGAAAGAGGCGCTCGCAGGTATCTTTCACTTCGGCGAGCTCAAAAGATTCATGGGTCTCAAGAAGCTGTAGATCCACGAGATCATGCGCCCTTTGGTTACCCGTTGAACTTGCAGCATGAAGTTTCTGGGCGATCTGGTGCTTGGGCGCCAAGAGGGCAACAGGGTTGGGTATCGGAAGACCAATTGATGCGAACAACTCAACAATCTCAGGAGCCATATGTAACTCCGATTCCTTCGTATCACCTATTTCATCGTTTCCTACTTCCAAAATGACCGAAGTCCACGATGATCCGCGGTAACTCAATTTAACTCGGAAAGGCACCATTAAGTAATCAGTGGGCACTCCCTTAGGAAAAGGGCCATTCACTTTTATGAGAACGCCTGTGAATCCACCCCACCCAGCCACTAGTCGCTCCTCGAGTTCAGCCACAAAGGCCTTCATCTCTTCTGCCCTTGCTATGTCGAGATCGGAGCTAAATCGGGTTGTCGACTCACCCATTCTAATTTTCATTGCCGTTCCACCCTTGATTGCCCCGGCTGGCATCATCTGAGCAAGAACCACTGTCGACATGATTCGTATGCGTTGGAGCTTTAAGCCTTCGCTGCCGGCACTGTTAGAAATTCGCCCACTAAGGGAGGTAACGTTTATCGGTGCTCCTTCCGTCCTAGTCATTTAACCGCCTTCATTCGCAAGCGTTTGCGAACGTTTAAAAACTCCTTATGCGTTACCAAACCCAAGCCAAAAGCATCAGCGAGCGCCTTATCAAGTCTCTCTGCCATAACGAGTCCCTGGCAGTCGAGAATCGCCTCAGCCACTCTCGTTCTCTTTATTCCTTCAAAAACTTCCACTTCGCCATCCGCTGGGCGCTGCTCAACAGCAACGAAGGTAGGCACTGCATGCCTGATACGGCGGGCTGTTGCCACGCGGATCTTCTTTGGATTTACGGATGCAAGCCCATGGAGCGCAAGTACTGCATCCCGTACCAAGTAAGCGTCATCCCCAACGCTAACCAAGGCTGCTGCAAAGTCGTCACGCTCAGTTGGTTTCGTGTCTGGGAACCTGTAGACACCGCGTCGAACGTGGTTGAGTTTGCCCCGAGCGGCCAACTTCCGCACCTCAACCGCTGGAACTTTCAATTCAGCCAGATCGGCGGTGGTGATGAAACCGTATCGGTCATCCGCTACCTCTCTGAGTCGCT
>JACPZY010000036.1 GCA_016195215.1 Actinomycetota bacterium
GTGCAAGTTTCAATGCTGATATTTTTGCCACTTGTCATGTTTGAGGCGATAACCGCTTGGTATCCCAATCTATATAACGCGGGGAAACTTCTCCTTGCTCGACATGAAGTTACATCGCTCACCGAAACTCACCAGCACGCTGACTCAATCTCCGAGAATTTGAATTCGAGAGCTAAGGAGTTGCTCGTACGCAATCTCCGTGCGCGTTGGGATGATGAGCATGACTTCATGGAGCCAATCTCTTTTCATCTGCAAAGCGGTGATTGTTTAGTGATCCGCGGCCGTAGCGGGAGCGGAAAGTCAACGCTTGCTCTGGCTCTTCTTGGATTACTCGACTACGACGGAGAAATACTGGTCAACGGGGTCGAATTGAGATCAATATCCGATATCTCTGACCACATTGCGGGGTGCATACAGAGCGGACATATTTTCAATACCTCTCTACGTGAGAACTTGAAGATCGCATCTCCACATGCCCCCGACTCCGAATTACTCGCGGCTCTTTCCTTGGTTGAGCTTGATTCACTGCTGCCCGAATTGGATGAGGGTCTTGAGACAATCTTGGGAGAACTAGGAAGAACTCTCTCTGGCGGTGAAATTAAGCGGCTCAATCTTGCGCGGACTCTGTTGTCGAAGGCGGAGATCCTGGTTCTTGATGAACCTACCGAACACTTAGATCATGGTTTAGCCGAGCGTATTGAAGACCGCCTTCTCTCTCTCAATCGGATGCTGATTGTCATCACCCACTCAGGTTGGGAGAAAAGCGCGCAAACCCTGCAACTCAATCGCTCATAGCGCTGCACCATTTAAAAGTAAGGAAGAATGAAGTCATGGCCACCCTCGACACCAAGCTCATCGATCTTCTGGGTGATCGTACGGCAAAGGCACTTGAATCGGGGATAGGTGCTCGCACGGTGGTTGATCTCCTTCGCCACTACCCGCGCCGGTATGCGGTTCGAGGCGAACTCACTGATATCTCGGAATTGAAAGCTGATGACGAGGTGACCATCCTGGCAGAGGTCTTTAGTACCAATGCTCGGCCACTCCACGGGCGGAAAGGGACGATCCTTGAGGTGGTAGTCACTGATGGAAGTTCCAAACTCTCACTCACTTTCTTTAATCAGGCTTGGCGAGAGCGAGAGTTGCGGGTTGGCCGACAAGGACTTTTTGCGGGCAAAGTTGGAATCTTTAACGGAAAGCGACAACTATCGCACCCCGATTACGAGCTTATTGCCGACGGAAGTGATGTCGACAGTGCAATCGATCAATTCGCCGGGAAGTATCTTCCTGTTTATTCAGCAACTGCCAAGTTACCCTCGTGGAAACTCGCGCAGTGTGTAAAGCTTGCGGTCGACGCACTTGATGATCTGCCTGACTTTCTCCCCGAGCAGTTCCGATTAAAGCACCACTATCCGACCTTAAAGGAAGCACTCGTCGCGGTGCACCAACCCACCGATCTTGATCAGGCGGAATTAGCTCGCGAGCGGCTCACTTTTGATGAAGCCTTTCTGCTCCAATTGCTCCTTCTGGTAAGGCGGGCGCAGTTGCGAGAACTCAATGCGACTGCGCGTCCTGCAAAGCTTGGCGGAATATTGGAGGAGTTTGACAAGTCGCTTCCTTTTGAGTTGACGTCAGGTCAGCATGCAGTAATCGAGGAGATAGAGGGAGATCTAGCGCAACCCCACCCTATGCATCGATTGCTGCAGGGAGAAGTTGGTTCGGGTAAAACGGTGATTGCGATCCGCGCGATGCTGGCAATTATTGACAGTGGTGGGCAAGCCGCGCTCCTTGCCCCGACGGAAGTTCTCGCTCAGCAGCACCTTCGAACAATTAGAACGCTTCTCGGTCCGTTGGCTCATGGCGGAATGCTTGGCGGATCTGAGAGCGGCACCCAAGTCACTCTCATGACTGGATCGCAGAACTCTGCCTCACGTAGGGAGGCACTCACTCTTGCCGCGTCTGGAGAGGCAGGAATTGTCATTGGTACACATGCCTTGTTGGGTGAGAGTGTTGGGTTTAAGGATTTGGGTTTGATCGTCGTTGATGAGCAGCACCGTTTTGGAGTGGAACAGCGGGACGCACTCAAAGCAAAGGCGCAATTTCCCCCGCATTTACTTGTGATGACTGCTACGCCGATTCCAAGAACTGTAGCGATGACAATCTTTGGTGATCTTGATATCTCAACATTGCGGGAACTGCCGCAGGGACGCCAGCCAATCATCACACATGTCGTACCTGCGCTCGAAAAACCGACCTTTCTCCAGCGCGCATGGTCTCGAATTCGAGAGGAAGTCGAGAAGGGTCACCAGGCATACGTTGTTGCCCCACGAATCAATGGCACTGCAACAGCAGATGCAGACATGGACTTTCTCTTTGGCACAATATCCGCCGAATTAACATCAGTAGAAGAGTTGGCACCCACTCTCCACGCGGGAGCGCTGGCGGGCTTGCGTCTGGCGATACTGCATGGCCAATTGCCCTCCGATGTCAAAGACGAGACGATGCGCGCCTTCTCTGAAGGGAAAATCGACGTACTTGTCTCAACCACGGTTATCGAAGTTGGAGTAGATGTTCCAAATGCAACGGTAATGGTAATTATGGATGCTGATCGTTTTGGTGTTTCACAGTTACACCAACTGCGCGGACGCGTTGGACGCGGATCCTCACCTGGGCTCTGCCTCTTGGTCACAAATGCAGTTCCTGAATCGTCTGCGCGGATGAGGCTCGAAGCAGTTGCGAGTACGCTTGATGGGTTCGAACTCTCCCGAATCGATCTCAAACAGAGGCGCGAGGGCGATGTCCTTGGAGTAAGTCAGTCGGGTACACGTTCGCATCTGCGACTGCTCAGAGTCTTAAGAGACGAAGACCTTATTATCCGCGCCCGAGACGATGCGCAGGAATTGGTGGACGCAGACCCGACTCTCTTTTCCTATCCTGCGCTCGCCCACGAATTAAAAGTTCTTCAGGCAGATGAAAATGCCGATTACATTGATAAGGCATAAAAAGTAGTATTGGCTCATGAGAATCATTGCTGGCGTCGCGAGGGGACGCGTTCTTAGTTCTGTAGCCGGGGCAACTCGCCCCACCTCCGATCGTGCAAGGGAGGGAGTCTTCTCATCTATCCTCTCCGAGTTTGGCGACTTCTATGATCTCAATTTCCTAGATCTTTTTGCCGGCTCCGGTGCGATGGGGCTCGAGGCGCTCTCAAGGGGAGCGTCGGTTGTGCATGCAGTTGAGAAGGACGAACGTGCCTGCAGGTCTATTGCCACAAACGCAGAACTCGTGTTGAAAAATAAGACTCCCGGGATTTTTCACCTTTTCTCAATGCCGGTTCACAAATTCCTCGAGTTAACGCCGCCTATGACATATGACATCGTCTATCTGGATCCTCCATATGACCTCTCTGATGAAGAGTTACATCACGATATGGTGAATTTGAGAATCGGAGGCTTCCTCACAGATGATTCTCTGGTCGCGGTCGAGCGACCTGATAGGTCGGGTTCTCTCGAGTGGCCAAAGGGTTTCCAACCTCTCCGATCGAGAAAATATGGGCAAGCCCACATTTATTACGGAAAATTGGCCTAGAATGGATAAGACTCGCAATCATTGCTAGCGTTTACTAGGTGAAGAGCGCTGTATGTCCTGGGTCCTTTGATCCAATCACCTTCGGACACCTTGATATTATCGAACGGGCCAGTAACCATTTTGACCGGGTGGTAGTGGCCGTCTTCGAAAACCGGAGCAAGAAGAGCCTCTTTACCGTTGGAGAGCGGATGGAAATGATCCAGGAAAATACCAAATCCTTCCCAAATGTAGTGGTCGATTCGTGGTATGGATTGACTGTCGATTTCTGCAAGAAGAGTGATGTTTCCGTGATCGTGAAAGGATTGCGAGCAGTTACTGACTTCGATTACGAACTGCAGATGGCTCAGGTCAATTTCCAAGCCGGACAGGTGGATACCATGTTTATGGCGACCTCACCCGCGCACTCATTTTTATCTTCCTCTCTTGTTAAAGAGTTGGCCCACTTTGGCGGTGATGTCTCCGCGATGGTTCCGGCCAACGTGGCAAACGCACTTCGAAACCGATTGGCAGGGACGTGAAATATGGACTCTATTGAGAAACTCAGTGCGGCAATTACCATGGTAGAAGAGGCTCGCAGTGTTCCGCTTTCCGCATCGTGTGTGGTGCATCGTGCCGAACTTCTCGACATTCTCGATGAGGCTCGTAATTTGCTGCCCCAAGATTTAGCGAACGCTCAGCATCTCCTGTCAACTCGGGATGCGGTTATCGAGGAAGGGCGACACAGTGCAGAGCAATTGATCTCAATGGCCCGAGAGGAAGTTGCTCGGATGGTTGAGCAGACTTCAATTGTGCAGGCGTCCCGTGATGAATCCCAACGGGTTCTTGATGAAGCAAGGGCCATAGCCGAACGCGAGCGCGAAGAGGTCGAGAACTACATTGATTCTCGCCTTGCCACCTTGGAAGTCATTTTGAA
>JACPZY010000029.1 GCA_016195215.1 Actinomycetota bacterium
TCACTGCGAATTTGCCTCGAAAAGAGAGCACGCGTTACCCTCGAGCGATTCAATTTGGTTTGGTGATGGATCGCGAGAAACTCGATGAACGGATCGGTCAGCGCGTCGATCTCATGTGGGAGAAAGGGTTTGTTGCGGAGACCGATCGTCTCGTGGAGATGGGAATACGCAGAGGACGGACCGCTCAATTGGCTCTGGGATATGCTCAAATTCTGAAATACCGAGATGGGTTAATGACCGAAGAAGAGGCAAAGGAAGATACGAAGCGCGCGACTCGTCAGTACGCCCGCAGACAAGAGACGTGGTTTTCTCGCGATGAGCGAATTCAATGGGTTTCCCCCAAAGAGGACCGTTTAGAGAGAGTTTTGAGGCAATTGAGAGAGCGAGAGTCCAGTACAAACGATTAAACTCATAGACAGATGAGTACACCAATGAAAATTATGGCCACTTACGGTCATGGTACCGAAAATGACTTTGTCATTATTTTCGATCCAGAAGAGACGACTGCCATTTCGCCTGAAGTGACTGCTGCCCTCTGTAATCGGGCAATGGGAATCGGCGCGGATGGGCTGATCCGGATCACCAGACCCAAAGATAAATGGTTTATGGATTATCGAAATGCGGACGGATCGATTGCCGAAATGTGCGGAAACGGCATTCGAGTGATGGCCCGTTACCTCGTTGCCAATGATTACCAGAAAGAGGGGATTTTCCCGATTGATACCCGCGATGGACTGAAGCATTTGCGCGTTCCTTCAAACGGGAATATCACTGTCAACATGGGAGAACTCACTCATGAAAATGAGGAAATCACGGTAACGGTGAATGGCATGACGAGGGAGGGGTACAACATCAGCATAGGCAACCCGCATGCTGTTGTTTTTGTCGAATCACTCGACGATCTCGGAAACTTGAGGATGGCTCCAGAAGTGCTACCACCTGACGCATACCCAGAGGGCGTTAACGTTGAATTTGTGGAATTCAGCGAAGGCCACGAACTCAAAATGCGCGTCTTCGAGCGTGGAGTTGGAGAGACAAAATCTTGCGGAACTGGAACATGTGCAGTCGCCTTAGCCGCAACTCTCAAAAGAGGTGAGAGATTGCCGGCTAAGTGGGTTATTTACCCGCCAGGTGGAAGACTCGAAGTGGAAATTGACTCTCACTCTAATGCAACTCTCACAGGTCCCGCTGTCCTCATTAGCGAGCATGACATCACTAGATATTTTTCACAGGATCATAAATGACTAAACGCGAGCTAGATTCGCAAGATGAGTTTGAAGCTCTGCTCCGTGAGAGTGCTAGAACGGCGGCTGAGTATGATTCTGTGCAAGAGGCGTCGCAACCTGAATTAGAGCAGCGCCAAGCCCTCCGTCGTGTAGCGGGGTTCTCCACCGAACTCCAAGATATTTCAGAGGCAGAATATCGCCAACTCCAACTTGAGCGAGTCGTACTGGTCGGCGTTTGGACAGAGGGATCGGCGCAAATGGCGGAGAATTCACTAGCGGAGTTGAAAGCGCTTGCCGAGACTGCTGGGTCGGAAGTGCTTGAAGGATTAATACAGCGGCGGGACAAGCCAGATCCTGCAACATATATCGGCTCTGGCAAAGTGACCGAGCTACGTCAAGTTGTTGTCGCGACGGGTGCGGATACAGTCATCTGCGATGGAGAACTTTCACCCTCACAACTTCGACAACTTGAAGAGAAACTTAAAGTGAAGGTCGTTGATAGAACCGCGTTAATCCTTGATATTTTCGCGCAACACGCAAAGAGTAAAGAAGGAAAGGCTCAAGTCGAACTGGCCCAGATGTCATACCTACTTCCGCGACTTCGTGGTTGGGGAGGTTCTCTCTCTCGCCAAGTCGGTGGACGAGCGGCCGGTGGTGCTGGTATTGGTGGACGTGGACCTGGCGAAACGAAGATTGAGACAGATCGTCGTCGGATCCGCGAGAAGATGTCTAGATTACGCGGAGAAATCAAGGAGATGAAGGTAGCCCGTGATACCAAGCGCCAAGAGCGCAAACGTCACAGAGTTCCCTCCGTTGCCATTGCCGGTTACACAAATGCCGGGAAATCCTCATTGCTCAATTCTTTGACAGATGCGGGAGTGCTCGTTGAGAATGCCCTATTTGCCACTCTTGATCCGACAGTGCGTCAGTCAAGAACAAGCGATGGAAGAATTTACACATTGACCGACACCGTTGGGTTTGTCCGCCATCTTCCTCATCAGCTTGTTGATGCCTTTAGATCTACACTTGAAGAAGTTGAGGAGGCGGATGTAATTGTCCATGTGGTCGATGGTTCGCACCCTGATCCATTTGAGCAGATCCGTGCAGTCCGGCAGGTTTTCTCAGAAATTGGTGCATCCGATATTCCGGAAATAATCGCGATCAATAAAGTTGATGCAGCTGATCCATCTGTTGTTATGCATATTCTACGAACAGAGCCCAACTCTTACGCATTCTCGGCAAGAACTGGGTTTGGAATGCCCGGTCTTCTCCTTGCTATAGAGAAGTCGCTACCGGTACTTAGCGTTGAAGTGAACGCGGTTGTTCCTTATGGCAGGGGAGACCTCATCAGTGCGATCCACCAACGGGGGGAAATACTGAGTGAAGAGTATTTACCCGAGGGCACGGCAATTCATGCCCGCGTCGATGCCGGGCTGGCCAAGCAGATCAACGAGGCTTCTTAGAGCTCAAGATTTATTCACGGTTCCACAATGAACTTTTCTCCTCTCGCTCTCGTTACAACATCAGAGACCCATAAAGCCCGGGTATCGGTTGGAAAGGAGCGGATCATGAATAGAAGAATTACTGGTCTGGTGCTGGTGCCACTACTGTTATTTGGCGCCCTCGCGGGAGCTACCTCGGCAGCTGCGGCCAGCACCGAGATTAAAGTGGGCACGACAAAACTTGGGAAAATCGTTGTCAACGGGAAAGGTATGAGCGCATATTTCTACGATCTCGACAAGGCCAACTCTGGGAAGAGTGCCTGTTCGGGAGTCTGTCTGAGCTACTGGCCGCCAATCCTCTCAGGCAGCGCAAAGCCCAATGTTCTGGGAATATCTGGCCGTGTATCAACTATCACCAGATCAAAGGGGAAGCGGCAGATCACCATCAATGGCCGCCCGATATACACCTATGCTCTTGATAAAGCCCCAGGAGATGTCAATGGTCAGGGTGCTCAAGGGATATGGCATGTGCTCTCGGCCGCAGGGCGCGAGATTAAGGCAACGAGCCTGGTCACACCATCACGTACGCCTACTCCCTCCGCCAGTTCTACAGACGCCTACAAGCGGAGTTACTAACTTCTCAGGTATTTGACAGGACTTTAGCCTCCTTAGAAGTTGGCGTTCAGAGCAATTCGCCCTATCTTTACCCCCATTGAGAGCAATCTCCCAGGGAATAACCGCGACACGCCGATGGTTATACCAGCCGATTGCTCTTAAATACGCGAATATGCGCGCGCTGGTAAATGCCAGGCGGAAGAACTTCTACGAGTATGAAGGCGAGGGAAAGTAGTGGCAACCGACTACGACACCCCCAGGAAAACTGATGAAGAACTTCATGAGGAGTCCCTTGAAGAGTTGAAAGCGCGTCGCGTCGATGCTCAATCTGGCCAAGTTGATGTCGATGAAGCAGAAGCAGCCGAAACCCTTGAGCTACCTGGTGCTGATCTCTCAGGGGAAGAGTTATCGGTCCGCGTAGTGCCCCGCCAAGTGGACGAGTTCGCCTGCTCACGCTGCTTCTTAGTCCATCACATCACTCAGTTGGCGCGGGGGGAAGGCTCCACCGCCGTCTGCAGAGAGTGCGCGTAGTTCTTTCTACTTTTTCTCGGCTCGCAGTTCCAAAGCCTCAACTAGACCTTTAGCATTTTTTAAGCTGATCAACCAGTAGGGGGTTGGATCTCGAGGATCTTCCACTCTGATTCTTACTCCATGCGGCTCCCAGAATCGGATCGCTAAAAAAGCCGCCGGATCTGCATTCCGTCCCCTGGTTAAGCGCATCTCTTCGGTTGAGAGCTCAGTAATTTCACCAAGGTAGATTCGATCAATATGTGCGCGACCAATCCGGAGTTCGCTCGCAGAGAGAAGAATGGTCATAGTCATCGACTGCCTAATCAGAAAGAGGAGAACTACTCCGATTCCCAGGGTGATGAGTCCTGCTGGATTATCGAAAGCAGCCCAGATAGAAAGTGCGACGGAGGCCAGGAGAAAGAAGATGAATGCAAGAAGCCAGAGCGGTGGTCTTACCTGCTCAGTGAAAAGTACTCTTAACTCTTTTTTCGCTTCCACAGGTCTGACGGTATCGGATTTTCAAGTAACCTTGAGCGTATGAGCCGAGTTTCCAGTACTACTCCACCGGCTGGAGCACAGGTCCCCCTTCGACATGCCCAAGCGCCGGCGATTGGGTCGAAAATACCTTCTCATTTTGGACACTGCTTCGGCTGCGGAGAGCTCCATCCCACCGGCCTTCATCTCCTAGCCCATGCGGGCCAGGGCGCGGACCTGACTGCGCAGTTCACGGTGACAGAAGATCATCAAGGAGCACCTGGGCTGGCACACGGTGGCATCCTCTCTCTTGCTTTTGATGAAGCCCTGGGAAAATTAATGTGGCTCATCCGCTCTCCAGCCGTGACGGCCCGCCTTGAAACGGATTTTCTTATTCCCGTTCCCATCGGGTCCACGCTTCACATCACTGCAGAGATAACTGGGCAGGTAAACCGAAAGGTCTACACAAGCGCGGAAGGAAGACTTAATTCGTCAGATGGACCACTCGCCGTGAAGGCCTCAGCGCTCTACGTTGTTGTTGGAATGGATCACTTTATGACAAATGCGCCAAAGGAATATCTGGAATACATTTCCAGGCATCCAGAATTAATGGCATTTGTCGATCCGAATTTCGAGATCAATCCTTGAAAAGATTATGAGAGTCAGAGTCCTCATAAAACGTCTGGATGAAGGGGTTCCGCTTCCAACGTATGCCAAGGGTGGCGATGCAGGCGCCGATTTAGTTACTGCCGTAGATGTGAGCCTTGCTCCCGGAGAACGGAAACTTGTGCCCACTGGAATTTCGATTGCCCTTCCAGATGGGTATGCAGCCTTCGTCCATCCCCGTTCGGGATTGGCGATTAAGCATGGTGTAACCATGGTGAACGCTCCTGGCACAGTCGATGCTGGATTTCGCGGAGAATTGAAAATGATTCTCATCAATCACGATCCTCAATTGACCGTGACATTCTCCCGTGGGGAGAGAATCGCCCAACTTATAATACAGAGAGTCGAGCGGGCAGAATTTATAGAAGTTAAAGAGTTGCCCGGATCCGCCCGTGGCAGCGATGGTTTTGGATCAACGGGGAGATAATTGTGGAGAACGACAAGTCCAAGATTATAAATGCACTGGGTGGCAAGCGCGGGATACTGGATTCAGGGCTGCCCTCTCTCGTTTTCCTTATTGCTTACAATGTTCTCCACGATTTGCGCGGTTCACTTTATGCAGCGGTGATCACATCAGCATTACTTACTTTGATTCGGCTCATACGTAGGGACACATTGCAGCATGTGATCACGGGATTTGTCGGCGTCGCTTTCTCCGCTCTTGTGGCAAGGAAAACGGGCAATGCCGTTGATTTCTATCTGCCAGGTCTCATTATTAACGTGGTCTATGGCGCCGTATATGCCATCTTCAATCTCATTGGACTGCCGATTCTTGGATTACTCCTTGGTCCGATTCTGGGCGAGAATCTAGCCTGGAGAAAAGTTCCAGAACGAAAGCGCGCATATATCCGAGCAGGGTGGCTCTGGGTCGCTCTTTTTCTTTCACGGCTTATCGTGCAATACCCATTGTATCGAAGTGGAAATGTCAATGCCCTGGGCACGGCTCGTCTCGTGATGGGCTATCCATTTTTCCTATTGGCTGCATGGGGTTCATGGGTACTCTTGAGAGCGGTACCGAGTGTGAAGGTTGAGCCGGAGTGAAAGTGGAGTGAGGGTGAAATTTCCACCACAGCACGGAGCATGGGCATTCCTCATCGTTCCTACTGTGATGGCGCTCTTTCTCGGTGCAGGAAAATGGCTTGGTTGGGTCTTCTTAATTACATGGATTGGCGTATATCCCTTCACATATTTTGCAAGTCGAGCAATTATCGCCCGTCTACGCCGTGGCTCCTGGACTACGCGAGCGACGCGGGAGTTACGAAATGCAATTGAGTGGAGTTTCATCGCCCTTTTCGGTTCAGGGATTCTCATTGCTACCCGCCCTTGGATTCTTCTTCCAGGCGCGGGAGTTTTTTTAGTCTGGGCTTTAAGTACATACCTTTCTTGGGCTGGCCGCGAACGCGGAATCACCAACGACCTCCTATTAGTAGCACTTGCTTCAGTGGCACCAATTTTGATGTACCAGGTTGCAAATGACAGTAAGAGATTGGGCGATATCCCGCATTCAATTTGGGTGGCCTCCCTTCTCTCATTTCTCTATTTTCTGGATTCTGTCATTCATGTGAAGGCGCTCATTCGTGAAGCCAAGAACCCGCGCTGGCACTGGGGGAGCGTCCTCTTTCACCTTCTAACAGCCTTCGGACTTCTATTGGCTTCCCAATCGAATTGGTTGGTTCTGCCATTTCTGCTCGGGCTCGTTAGAACGATTCTCATCAAACCGGGATTGAAGCCTGGGCGGATTGGAATAATTGAAGGGGTTGTGGCGCTTGCTCTCATGCTCTCCGTGGTCTTAGTTGAAACCTGAGCTCAATCTCTCCGTTAACTGGGGTTGATAAAGCAGCACTTGAGTTCGGATTCCGCCTTCTCTGAGGCTATAAATAGCAGTTCGTCCCCTGCGCTGAAGACATCGTGTGCCTTGGCCGCTTTTACTTTTCCATCGCGGACGATTGCCGATAGGACAGAATGTTCTGGAAGCGGAACTTCCTCGACTGTCTTGCCGATGCATGCCGAGTCATCAGGCAATGTGAGTTCGACTAAGTTTGCTTGGCCATTTTTAAATGAGAAGAGGCGGACAACGTCTCCTACGCTCACTGCTTCCTCGACGAGAGCAGAAATAATTCGAGGTGTTGATACTGCGACATCGACGCCCCACGCTGTGTCAAAGAGCCATTCATTCTTTGGATGATTGACACGTGCAACAACCCGAGGAACCCCATACTCAGTTTTGCCTAGAAGCGAAGCAACGAGATTCACTTTGTCATCTCCGGTTGCTGCGATGAGAACTTGGCACGTTGTGAGTTTGGCATTGTCGAGTGAGGAAATTTCGCATGCATCAGCCATCAACCATTCGGCATCGGGAACACTTTCCAATTTGAGGGCCTTCGGGTCTCTGTCGATCAGTAGAACTTGGTGCCCACTATCCAGGAGTTCGCGCGCTATGGCTCGTCCGACGTTTCCCGCCCCTGCTATAGCCACTCTCATGATGCTTCCTCCGGAGAGTGGGCAAGTGCTGCCTCAACTATGGCAACATCTTTTTCGTAAACAATGACATGCACGAGATCGCCATCTTGCAAGACGGTGTGCTCATCGGGGATCGAGCCTTCTCCAAGGCGAGTAATAAATGCGACCCGAGCCGGGGTTATGTTCTCGATCCGGGTCACTGGGTTTCCGTACCAACTACTATCAACGTGCATTTCGCAGAGTTGAATTGTCGCACTGGCATCGCGCCATTCAGAGCGCGAGCCCTCAGGAAGGAGACGTCGAAGGATCTGGTCTGAAGTCCAGAGAACTGTGGCAACTGTTGGAATTCCCAGGCGCTGGTATATCTCGGCTCGCCCCGGGTCGTAGATACGGGCGACAACATTCCTCACGCCGTAGGTCTCGCGAGCAACACGGGCTGCCAGAATATTTGAATTATCGCCATTGCTGACGGCAGCAAATGCGTCGGCCTTCTCAATACCTGCTTCGAGAAGGGTGTCGCGATCAAATCCGATGCCTGTGATGGTCAGCCCGTTGAAGTTGGCGCCAAGCCGTCTGAAGGCCTCTCGGGATCGGTCAATGATTGCGACGGAATGACCCATTGCCTCAAGTTCTGTCGCAAGCGATGAACCGACGCGTCCGCATCCCATGATTACCACATGCACGGGGCAAAACCTACACCCAGGAAGGGAAATAGGCTTGCCACCTATGAAGAGTCCAAAGCCCCAATCCCTACGTGGCGAGCATCTAGTTCTCTCAGTTGAAAAGGTGGCTCATGGTGGACATTTCATCGCCCGGCACGAGGGGCAAGTCTTCTTTGTACGCCATGCGATTCCGGGTGAGAGAGTGGAAGTTGAAGTAACAAGTGCTGGCTCCAGCTTTTTACGGGCCGATGTAGTGAAAGCAATCCTCCCTTCTCCCGATCGTGTTTCTCCACCCTGTTCATATTCGCATCCGGGGGGCTGTGGCGGCTGTGATTTCCAACATATTTCTCTGGATCGTCAGCGACAATTGAAATCGGAAGTAATTAAAGAACAATTTAGTCGTCTGGCAAAAATGGATATTGATGTAGAAGTTGAAGAAGTCGGTGAATCTCTCCACTGGCGGACGAGAAATTCCTGCGCAACAAGCGACAAAGGTGAGATTGGGTTTTACGCCTCCCGTTCTCATGATGTGGTGCCCGTGAAGGACTGCCTCATCGCAGCTTCATCAATGAAATTCGCCGAACTAGCTCAGCGGAAATGGCCAGCACGGTCTCGAGTGGAAATATCGGTAAGTTCGAAAAGAGATCGTTCTATCGCAATTGCTCCAGCAGGGCGTGGATCTAAGGCACGGTTGACCGATGGCCCTCAAATTCTTACTGAGGTCGTTGGGGGACATGAAATTGAAGTAAGCCAGAGAAGTTTCTGGCAGAGTCATGAACTTGCTCCCGAAATTTTGACGGAGGCGGTCCAAGATTATGTTCTAACTGGTGATCATCTCCTGGATCTATATGGGGGAGTCGGCCTTTTTACAGCAGCGCTCCTGGATCGTGTAGGAGCAGAGGGTCGGATCGACCTCATTGAATCCAGCCCCTCTGCCAGCGCTGATGCGAAGAGAAATTTTACCCACTCACCAAATGTCACTGTTTATATGGGTGATGTCCTCCGTGAATTGGGGCGGATTGAAAGAGCCGACGTGGTACTCCTTGACCCACCTCGAGAAGGCGCAGGCAAGGAGACTCTCCTGGCAATCTCCCAACTCCAACCACGGTCAATTCTCTATGTGGCCTGTGATCCAGCGGCCCTCGCGAGGGATACCGCTTACCTGGGGGAGATGGATTATGAGATGGTGAGCCTGCGCGCATTTGACCTCTTTCCTATGACGCATCATGTTGAGTGTCTCGCGCGTTTCGAACCTTCCCAAAGGTAAGGAAGTAAGGTATCTTGATATCAAGATAAATTAACGAGGTGGGATATGAGCAAGAATTCATTTAATTCCAAGGGCCAACTCGAAGTATCGGGTCAGAGTTACGAAATCTTTGATATTTCAGGGGTGGAAGGCGCTGCGACACTGCCATTCAGTTTGAAAATTCTGCTTGAGAACCTGCTTCGCACCGAAGATGGCGCAAATATCACCGCTGAACAGATCAGGGCGCTCGCCAACTGGGACCCATCCGTTGAACCCGATACCGAGATTCAATTCACGCCAGCCCGTGTCATCATGCAGGATTTCACCGGGGTCCCATGCATTGTTGACTTAGCCACAATGCGCGAAGCACTTGTCGATCTCGGCGGAGACCCTGCAAAGGTAAACCCGTTGGCGCCTGCCGAATTGGTAATCGACCATTCCGTGATTGCAGATGTTTTTGGTACCAAAGATTCATTCGAGAAGAACACCAATATTGAGTACGAACGAAATCGCGAACGGTACCGATTCTTGCGTTGGGGGCAGGGTGCTTTCGATGAATTTAAAGTGGTTCCACCAGGAACTGGAATTGTCCACCAAGTAAATATTGAATATCTGGCGCGCGTTGTCATGACACGAATAGTTCGTGGAGTCCTTCAGGCATATCCAGATACCGTCGTGGGCACCGATTCACACACGACGATGGTCAATGGTTTAGGGGTATTGGGTTGGGGAGTTGGCGGAATCGAAGCCGAAGCTGCACTTCTTGGCCAACCGGTCTCCATGCTTATTCCGCGAGTAGTTGGATTTAAGTTAGGTGGCGCTCTGCCCGTAGGAACAACTGCAACGGACCTAGCTCTTACGATTACTGAAATGCTCCGCAAGCATGGCGTTGTCGGGAAATTTGTTGAATTTTATGGTTCAGGCGTTCTTTCGGTGCCGATGGCAAATCGAGCCACTATTGGAAACATGAGTCCTGAGTATGGCTCCACATGTGCCATCTTCCCAGTGGACGAAGAGACTCTTAAATATCTCACTCTGACCGGACGTGCTCCCGAGCAGGTTGCACTTGTTGAGCAGTATGCAAAACGACAGGGACTCTGGCACGACCCATCACTCTCACCGCGATTCTCTGAGCACATCGAGTTGGATCTCTCCACGGTCGTTCCTTCTATCGCCGGCCCTAAACGACCACAAGATCGAATCTCTCTCTCGGCATCCAAAGAGGCATTCGAAAGGATTCTCCCGACCTATATCTCTGAGAAAACAGAACAGAGGACGGTAGATGTACACGTCAATGGCAAGGCAACGACAATCAAGAATGGCTATGTTGCTATCGCTTCCATTACATCGTGCACAAATACTTCCAATCCTTCGGTCATGATTGGTGCCGCATTACTTGCCAAGAAGGCTGTTGAAAAAGGGCTCACATCCAAGCCATGGGTTAAGACGACTCTTGCCCCAGGATCCAAGGTCGTGACTGATTATTACGATCGTGCTGGACTGACGCAATACATGGAGAAACTGGGTTTCAACTTGGTCGGGTACGGATGTGTTACATGTATCGGCAACTCAGGTCCACTACCTTTGGAGATTAGCAAGGCAATTAACGAACACGACCTTGCCGTAACGGCCGTGCTCTCGGGCAACAGAAACTTTGAAGGACGTATAAGTCCTGATGTAAAGATGAACTACCTTGCATCTCCTCCACTCGTTGTTGCTTATGCAATCGCAGGCACAATGGATCACGATTTTGAGGCGGACTCTCTTGGGAATGACCAGAATGGGAAACCGGTTTATTTAAAGGATATTTGGCCGACGTCCGAGGAGATATCTTCCGTGATCGAAGATTCAATTTCATCTTCGATGTTTACAAAAGACTATGCCAGCGTCTTCGATGGTGATTACAGATGGAAGTCACTCGATACACCAATGGGCAAAACATTTGAATGGGATTCTAATTCGACGTACGTGAGAAAGCCTCCGTATTTCGATGGAATGCCCTCGCAGCCGCGTCCTGTCACAGATATTGCTCATGCACGAGTTCTTGCAGTTCTTGGTGACTCGGTTACAACGGATCACATTTCTCCCGCTGGAAACATCCGGGTGGATTCGCCGGCGGGTAAATATTTGGTTGAGCATGGCGTGGATCGGAAAGATTTCAACTCTTACGGCTCGCGACGTGGAAATCACGAAGTCATGATCCGCGGAACTTTTGCCAACATCCGATTGAAGAATTTACTTCTCGATGGCATCGAGGGTGGATTCACCCGCAACTTCCTCGATGACGGAGATCAGAGCACTATCTACGACGCATCTGTTGCCTATCAAGGCGCGGGAATTCCACTCGTCATTCTGGCCGGCAAGGAATACGGCTCTGGATCGTCCAGGGACTGGGCAGCCAAGGGCACTGCCCTCCTTGGTGTTAAAGCGGTCATTGCAGAGTCTTTTGAACGGATTCACCGCTCTAACTTGATCGGAATGGGTGTCCTGCCCCTTCAATTCCAAGAAGGCGATACGGCAAAATCTCTTGGGCTAGATGGCACTGAAGTTTTCTCCTTCATCGGTATTGACGCGCTCAACTCCGGGGGAGTTCCCAAGGAAGTAGCCGTGATCGCCAATTGAAAGAGTTTCAGCGCGAAGGTTCGCATTGACACCCCTGGTGAGGCCGACTACTACCGACACGGTGGCATTATGCAGTATGTGTTGAGGTCACTTCTTACTGCCGCCCATTGATTGAGAAAATGCTCAATCAACCTAGACTAGTGCGGTGATTGATTCCCTCCGTACTCCGTCAGATCTTGCATCCCTCACGGATGACCAGATGGTTGCGCTGGCCGCAGAGATTCGATCTTTTCTCATTGAGAAGGTCTCCAAGAGCGGCGGGCATTTGGGACCCAACCTTGGAGTTGTGGAGTTAACCCTGGCTATTCATCGGGTTTTTCATTCTCCGAAGGATGTCATTCTCTTCGACACCGGCCACCAGAGTTATGTTCACAAGATTCTTACGGGGCGCGCATCTGGTTTCGATTTACTCCGCCAGCGCGGTGGCCTTGCGGGGTATCCATCTAGAAGCGAGAGCGAGCACGACGTCATTGAAAATTCCCATGCATCCACCTCTCTCTCATGGGGTGATGGAATTTCGCGGGGGTTCGCGATACAAGGTCAGAAAGATCGAACCGTGGTGGTCGTCGTCGGTGACGGAGCCCTAACGGGCGGAATGGCTTGGGAGGCCCTGAACAATATCGCCACATCCAATGACCAGAGGCTTGTCATTGTCGTCAATGACAACGAACGCTCTTACTCGCCGACTATTGGCGGTTTAGCAACGCACCTTGCGACTCTGCGTATGACGCGCGGCTATGAGAAATTCTTAGATTGGGGAAAGGAATTTCTACAGAGAACTCCGGTCGTTGGTCACCCAATCTATGAAACTTTGCATGGAATCAAGAAGGGCATAAAAGACATAGTTGCGCCGCAGGGAATGTTTGAAGATCTCGGCTTGAAGTACATGGGGCCAATTGATGGACATGACATTGCGGCGTTGGAGAGCGCCCTTGAGAAAGCAGAGCACTTCGGGGCGCCAGTTATTGTCCACGCATTGACAAAGAAGGGGCAGGGGTATTCACCTGCTATTGCGGACGAAGCAGAGAAGTTTCATGCAGTGGGAATTCTCGATCCTGAGACGGGAGAGCCGCTTGCAAAGAGCAGCATTAGCTGGACAAATGTTTTCTCTCAAGAGCTAGCCGACCTTGGTGGTGAACGGGAAGAGATCGTGGCTATTACTGCCGCAATGCTTGGTCCAACTGGCCTTGATGAGTTTCAGCGGCGTTTCCCCACGCGAACAGTTGATGTTGGTATTGCCGAACAGCACGCCCTGACGAGTGCGGCCGGCCTTGCTTTTTCGGGATTGCATCCTGTGGTGGCCCTCTATTCAACTTTTCTCAATAGAGCTTTTGACCAACTTCTTCTCGATGTATCGCTGCATCATGCAGGCGTCACTCTCGTGCTCGATCGGGCGGGGATCACGGGTGATGACGGACCTTCCCACCATGGAATTTGGGATCTAGCACTAACGGGAATTATTCCAACCCTTCAGGTAGCTGCGCCCCGCGATGGTACGCGGCTAAAGGAGTGCCTGCGGGAGGCACTCGACATCAATAATGCCCCAACGCTGCTTCGTTTCCCCAAAGGTGCACTTCCTCAAGATGTTGGAACTATCGAGAGGGTGGATGGAATTGATTTCTTGTACCGAGGCGAGAGCGATGATGTCCTGCTCATTAGTGTTGGCGCATTCGCCCACCTTGCACTCGGAGTGGCGGCTCAAGTCCAGAGAGAAGGCGTCGGCGTTACCGTTGTTGATCCACGTTGGGTAAAGCCTCTTCCA
>JACPZY010000030.1 GCA_016195215.1 Actinomycetota bacterium
ACTTCTACGCGGACCCCGCACCCGCGGTCACGATGCACGCGCCGGCCCGACGCTGGCACTGGGGCAAATCAGCCTTTGAATTGGAGGTATTGCGGCGATGGCTCTGAGAAGCGACCTCATCTACCTCGACTACAACGCTACGACTCCGGTTGATCCGCGCGTTGCTGAGGTGATCATGCATTCGCTGACTTTTGAATTTGGCAATCCTTCCAGTACTCATGCCTACGGCGAGAGCGCAAGCATCGCCCTTGAGCTGGCCCGAAACCAGGTCGCCTCACTCATCGGCGCGAGTGGCTCGGAGATTCTCTTCACTGGCAGTGGCTCGGAAGCCGATGCTCTTGCCATCCGAGGAACCATACTTGCTGCCAAAGGAGCAGGCCTTGAGCGCCCTCATGTCATCACTCAAGTTACCGAACATCCAGCTGTCCTCGCCGCATGTCGCGAGCTCGAAGAACTCCATGGTGTCACGGTTACCTATTTACCAGTCGATGAGCATGGTCGAGTCGAACCTCTCCAATTGGAAAGAGCGATTACTCCTGAGACATTCCTGATTTCGATTATGCATGCAAACAATGAGATCGGCACGCTCCAACCGATTGCTCAGATCGCCGCGATCGCAAAGGCTCACGGCGTATTGCTGCATTGCGACGCCGCCCAGTCGATCGGGAAAATTCCTGTCAACGTCGATGACTTACAAGTGGACTTGCTTACCATCGTTGGCCACAAGATCTATGCCCCGAAAGGCATTGCGGCACTGTACGTCAGGAACGGAATTCAACTTCGACCCCTAGTGGGAGGCGGCGGACAGGAGCATGGACTCCGGGCCGGAACCGAAAACGTCGTTTTCGCTCTTGGGTTCGGCAAGGCCTCAGAATTGGCCGGAGAGAGTCTTTTGGATGGAGAAACCGAGCGCCTAACTGCACTGCGCGACCGACTTGAGCGATTGCTTCGCGAAGAGATGCCTGATCGTGTTCACTTCCATGGTCATCCCACCGAACGTCTGCCCAACACATTGAACTTGCACATTGCCGGAGTACCAGCGCTTGCCTTGCTCGCAGCAATGTCGGCGATCGCTGCCTCCGCCGGCTCTGCCTGCCATGCCGGCCGAGATGAGCCTTCATCCGTGCTCATCGCTCTTGGCTTGAGCACCGTCGATGCTCTTGCCGCGATCCGCTTCTCTTTGGGCCGATGGTCAACAGAAGACGAGATTGACCAGGCTGTAGCGCACATCGTCGCCTCGGTCCAAGTTCTCGACCAGGAGGTAACAAGTTTACGCACTACCCAACTATGAAGGAGAGATTGATGAATTACGGTATGAGTAAAACGATTGATCGCCCATTCGATGAAGTAAACGCGGAAGTTCGTACCGCCCTTACCGATCAGGGCTTTGGCATTATCACCGAGGTAGATATGCAAGCCACCCTTCGTACCAAGATCGGCGTTGAGATTGATCCGCAGATCATTCTTGGTGTGTGCAACCCGAAATACGCATATCGATCGCTCCAAATCGAACCTTCCATCGGTCTGCTCCTGCCATGCAATGTCGTTATCCGTAAAACCGATGCAGGCACTGTGGTTGAGATGATCAATCCGGAGATGCTGGTCCAAATTACCGATAACCCCGAGATGAAGCAGATCGCCAATGAAGTTACGGAGAATCTGGCGGCGGCCCTAGCAAGCTTGAAATAAGCTCTTTTTTGACTTGGGTGGGTCCCACGGCTTACCCTTTCCATCTCACCAAAGACCGCTGGTGCAGTTTGTCAAGAAATTGGCAATTGCTTAAGTGTCAATAGACAGCCCGCGTAGGTTCTCACGTTAAACCCATGCGCTCTTACGCGTAACGGGTTTATTGCATTTATGGGCTCTTTTGTTTGATATTTGCGCTACACGAGTGGCGTGATCTGATCTATGACAGAAAGGTGAACCGAATGGCTCGCCCAGATAAAGCAGCGGCAGTTGCTGAGTTGACGGAAGATTTCCGTACCGCAACAGCGACTGTCCTCACCGAGTATCGCGGACTCTCCGTGACCTTAATGAAGAAACTCCGCCGCGACCTTGGTTCTGATACCAAGTACGCAGTTGTAAAGAACACCCTCACAAAGATTGCAGCAAAAGAAGCCGGTTTCGATGTTCCTGCGGAACTTTTAACCGGTCCTTCAGCGCTTGCATTCATCAAGGGCGACGCAATCGTTGCGGCCAAAAGCTTGCGCGACTTTGCCAAGGAGAATCCATTCCTGATCATCAAGGGTGGAATCTACGAAGGCAAGAACGTCACCGCAGCGGAGATTTTCAAGTTAGCCGATTTGGAATCACGCGAAGTCCTCTTGGCCAAGCTTGCTGGCGCTATGAAGGCCACTATGGCTAATGCAATCCGTACCATCGATGCTCTTCGCATTAAGAAGGAAGAAGCAGAGGGTCCGGTTGCAGTAGTTGAAGCGCCTGTCGCAGAGGCAGTTGTTGAAGCAGTAGTTGAAGAAGTACCAGCTGTAACCGAAGAAGTTCAAACCCCAGTAGATGCAGCCGTTGAGGCAGCTGAAGAAGAGAAGGAATAAATCATGGCAAAGCTCAGCACAGAAGACCTATTGGGTCAGTTCAAGGAAATGACATTGGTCGAGCTCTCAGATTTCGTCAAGTCATTTGAGACAGAATTCGACGTCAAGGCATCTGCACCAGTTGCGGTTGCAGCAGCAGGCGGCGGAGCAGTCGAAGAAGCAGTAGCTCAAGATGAGTTCACACTCACCTTGGAAAGCGCTGGTTCACAGAAGATCGCAGTTATCAAGGAAGTGCGCGCTATCAATTCGAGCCTCGGCTTGAAGGAAGCAAAGGACATCGTTGATGCCGCTCCTGCAGTATTGATCGAAAAGGGCACCAAAGATGCAGTTGAGAAGGCAAAGGCGGCTCTCGAAGCAGCCGGAGCAACTGTCACCGTCAAGTAACTAGTTCTACCTACGACCGCCCTCGCCGAAAGGTGGGGGCGGTCGGCATTTCACAGCTAAAAAATTTCCACGGTTTTCTTTACTGCTACTTTCGAGATCCAAGGCGAACTGCACTATTCCCTCGTGGGAAATTGGAGACCGATTTGGATTGCCTCCCTTGAAATTAGCAAACCAATTAGAGAGAAAATTCAAGCTAAACACCACGTTGATTCTGAGGAACTTCTCGCACACCTTATTTGTAATCCGAGCGTACAAGGCAGATTAATCTACGATTTAGAACATGGTCAGCGTTACCTAATATATATTCAAGTGAAACCTGGCAAAATATTTGAAGTTCACGCAACATTGGTTCAATTTGATTACTCTGCGTGGTCTTTAAGAACTGCTCGAATTGTTGCAAGAATTCCGGAATGAGGGGGATAATAAATCGTGAGCAAAATCGTGAAAGCAGTTCCGACAGAGTCCGAACTATGCCTCGATGATGAAAATGATCCAGTCCTAAAAATGCTGGATGATTCGAAAATCAGCACAAAGGAGATTTTCGAGTACTTGGGATGGGAACCGATGCCCGCAGATGTCAGGGAAGCGATTACTTCACCTAACTCTGATTCGAAATAGTTTCTGCGCACTTGCCAGGTTCATGATGGCAGAAATGAAGCAGCACTTGACGCACATATTTATGAGGCGCATAATTGAAGGTGATGAAGAAAGCTAGAGTGACATATACGTTGGGCCGAGACGTAGACCTCGACAAAGAAGTGGTTTTAGATACGAACGGAAGAAGGATTACAGAAGCGCGGGCACGGCAGATCGCTCGCCGAACACATGAGTTGGCGGTTGGTAGGCCTTCCTTATCGGGGGTTGGCGTGCACTCTCCTGAAATTAAGGCTCGAGTCCCAATGAAGTTGAAGAAGTCCTTGCAACGTGAAGCAAAACGCCGAGGACAGACTTCGTCAGAATTAGTTCGCCAAGCGATTGAAGAGTTTTTGCGTGGCGTTTAGTCCGGTCGACTAGCAACGCAACATTTAGTCCCGTTTGGCAGCAAGGAGAATGTGTGTGCCTCCATCAAGTGCGCCGGGTTCCGCGCAGGCCGCGATCTCATGTTCGAGAAATCTCCGCCACCGATCAGCGTCGCCCTCCAATCGAACAAGTGCTTCTGATTTTTCAAGGGAAGTCCAGTTCCTCCCACTTATTGCCAAGACTTGACCCCCACATCGCTCGACAAGTTCGGTGATATCTCTGGAGCGAAACATTTGACAGACATGTGCTCCTCCCATATGGCGAAGATCGCCAGTGCGCAGCACCGCGTCGTTGGCATCTTCTCCAATATTTTCAGATTCCTGAATAACTCCTTCAAGAAAAAAGCGCCATGATCCGAGTAGGGACATCACGGAAGCGACGATCACTCCACCGGGACGCACAATGCGAAACAGTCCTGCTAAAGCTTCATCTGCATTTTCGAAGGCGTACGACAAGGGACCTCCATATGCGAGCACCGCGTCAAATTCTCCATCGGCATACATGGAGGTGTCGCAGATATCGAGAATTTGCCATGACTCCACGGAAGCAGAGTTAGCAAATCGAGTTTTGTTTAATTCAAGTTGAACGGGTGAAAAATCAGTGACCACAACTTGAGCCCCTAAATTAACTAGTTCAAGAGTGAAGCGGCCTGGACCCGCGCCAATCTCTAGTACGCGATCTCCTGCATTGACGAAGCGAGCCAGAAATCGTCTGTGAATTTCTAGACTGACGCGTCCAGGTATGTCCTTCTCGTGTCGCTCCCACTCCGCATTGCCGAATTCGTCGTAGTAAGCACGCATCATGTGGCGATCGCCCTGGGTCATGAATCCAATGGTGCCATCAAGGTTCACCCCGCTACCTACATTTAAATCAGGGCACGGTGGTTAGGTGGGTAACTCTAGGGATGAGGCCAACTAGCACCTCAATTAGCCAAATAGTACTATGAAACATATCTAATAGATAAGTTTCATAGTACTATTTGGCTATGGCACGGACACTAGCGTCCCTAAGACGCGGAGTACTGCGGCCGCGAGATGCAGCGGGGCTTTATACCCAGCCTGCCCTGCAATTTCGACGGTTAGAGCAGAAGGGCGTACTCCTTAAAGTGGCACATGGCTATTACGCCCACATTCCAGAAGCATCCCGTGGTGGGCCGTGGCGTCCAGAAATTGAGGCACTTGCACTTGGAGTTGGCCAGGCAGATTACGGAGTCAATGGAGCTGTCCTCATGCATCTATCAGCCGCCCGGGTTCAAGGTGCTATTCCTCGAGCCATCGCCGTAGCAGTTCTCGCCGTTCCAAAACAACGACCCACATTAGAGACAACGTGCGGCCGAATCGTTTTTGTAAAAAGGGATGTTGCTCGCTTGAAGCGCATTAAAGTCACTACCGAACTTGCAACCGGTTGGTCTACAAGCAATGAACAAACAACATTGGATTTAGCACGCAGGCCAGATCTTATTACTGGATTATCAAATGTCGCCCAAGAGGCCGCAGGTTTATTAGTCGCTCGGTGTAACGAAGAGAGACTGGCCGAGCTTGTTCGCGAGCAACGAATGGGTGCAGCCCTAGTCCGTGTCAAAGACCGGATGGCTGGTAGCTGATTCACTTGCAATAAGAACGCACATTCGCCACTTGACACACATATTTATGAGGCGCATAATTAATCGTTCCCGCCGCCCATTTAGGTGTGCGTATGGAGATTCGGTTTTCACAATCGGCGCGAAAGCATCGAATTGGCAGGCGTTGGGCACTCGAAGTCATCGCAAGTTGCGAGCCGGAGGCTCTTTTGGCAGACGGCGTGGATCCTGATCGTTTGCGTTGGGTTGGAACCGACCAAAGAGGTTTAGAACTCGAAATTGTCGGAGTTTGGACTCCGCTTGGCATTCTGATCATCCATGTGATGCTAATGAATTTTAGAAGACGAGGGGGCAGACAATGAAAAAGGTAAAGGTGACGTATACGTTGGGTCGGGACGTGAATCTTGATAAAGAGGTTGTTCTCGACAGTACTGGACGAAGGATTACCGAAGCGCGGGCGCGTCAGATCGCCCGCCGAACACATGATTTAGCAGTCGGGCGACCTTCATTGTCGAGCCCGGGTGTTCAGTCCCCCGAAATCAAGGCTCGAGTGCCAATGAAGTTGAAGAAATCTCTTCAGCGCGAGGCAAAACGACGAGGTCAAACTTCCTCAGAGCTGGTGCGCCAGGCGATCGAGGAATTTTTGCGCAGCGCCTAGGGCGAGATCACGGTTAATTTAGGAGCAGAGAGCCACAGATCTATCAGGCCGTTTCTCCGCTTTGAATCTTTCGACATGTCCCAGCTTGTCGCGGAAGACGGCAATATCGCCTGAAACTGAGAGAGTCCCTTGCTGGTACGGATTGCCCCAGCCATCGGGTGGATTTCCTGAGCCATCGCTCAAGGAACCGCCGATATGTTTGAAGTATCTTCCGTAGGCCTGCAAGTCGATTATTCCGCAGTGCGTGTAGAGGTCAAAAGCCACCGTCCGGATTTGATCTGATTGCACAGGGGTCGTGGGTGTCGCAATCGGGGTCTTCTGACTGCATCCGGCCAGGGATGTGGCGATGGCCAGAACTCCAACTATCGCTAATACGGCAGGCTTAACTGGTCGATGAGCAATCATCCCAACCCCCTTGGTGAATGCAATCTAGCCCTCGGTTGGTGACTCTGGTGATTTCGCCTCAATCCCGCTTTATCGGGTAAATACTGATAAATCGGGCATAATTGAGAATGTAACAATTCTGCAGAATCGCTGACAACGGGCCTTGGATTGTGGTAAAAGCATCGGTTGGACATATCGGGCGCTCGCCCATTATCCTTACCTTTCGCACAAATTCCATTAGGTCAATGCATATAGCGGCTGAGACCTTTCTCCGTGCGTCACCAAATTCTGTTCGGAAGGACACCTCTTGGCCGCGTCTAAAACCAAATCCGTTGCACCACGCCGTATTTCTTTCGCAAAAATCCGTGAACCACTTGAAGTACCTAATCTCCTCGCGCTCCAAATCGAGAGCGTTGACTGGTTATTGGGAAACGATGTGTGGCGTGCACGACTCGCGAAAGCTGAAGTCACCAGCCGTGGCGAACTCCCCAAGCAATCTGGATTGGAAGAAATCTTTGAAGAGATTTCACCAATTGAGGATTTCCAGGGATCGATGAGCCTCTCATTCAGAGATCACCGATTTGAGCCACCTAAGTATTCAATCGAAGATTGCAAAGAGCGCGATATGACATATTCGCAGCCACTCTTCGTAACCGCAGAGTTCACCAACAACATCACCGGTGAAATCAAATCCCAGACAGTTTTCATGGGTGATTTCCCCGTGATGACACAGCGCGGAACATTTATCATCAACGGAACAGAACGCGTTGTGGTTTCACAGCTTGTCCGCTCCCCTGGTGTTTATTTCGAGCGGACAATCGAGAAGACCTCTGACAAAGATGTCTTCACCTCAAAGATCATTCCTGGCCGTGGTGCTTGGCTTGAATTTGAAGTTGATAAGAAGGACCTCGTTGGTGTCCGTATCGACCGCAAACGCAAGCAGTCAGTCACTGTCTTCTTGAAGGCACTGGGCTGGACAGAAGAGCAGATTCTTGAAGAGTTCGGCGAGTACGAGTCAATCCGGGCAACCCTTGAGAAAGATAACGTCAAGACACAGGACGAGGCGCTATTAGATATTTATCGCAAGCTCCGTCCAGGCGAGCCTCCAACAAAGGAAGCCGCACAGAACTTGATTGAGAACCTCTACTTCAACCCAAAGCGTTATGACCTTGCAAAAGTTGGCCGCTTCAAGGTCAATAAGAAACTCGGTCTCGACCTCGAACTCAAGCAGGGCTTACTAACAATTCAGGACATTGTCGCAACCATCCGCTACCTCGTTGCACTCCACAAAGGCGAGCTCCTTATGGAATACGGCCGCGAAGTTCGCGTGGAAAAGGACGATATTGATCACTTCGGCAACCGACGCCTGCGCACAGTCGGAGAATTGATTCAGAACCAGGTCCGTACTGGGCTATCCCGTATGGAGCGCGTTGTCCGTGAGCGTATGACCACCCAAGATGTTGAGGCTATTACTCCTCAGACATTGATCAACATCCGCCCCGTGGTTGCCTCAATCAAGGAGTTCTTCGGAACATCACAGTTGTCGCAGTTCATGGATCAGACCAATCCGCTCTCTGGTCTTACTCACAAGCGCCGTCTTTCAGCTCTCGGACCTGGTGGTCTCTCACGTGACCGTGCGGGCTTCGAAGTTCGTGACGTTCACCCATCTCACTACGGACGTATGTGTCCGATTGAAACTCCTGAAGGTCCAAACATCGGTCTGATCGGTTCACTTGCAACTTACGGTCGCGTTACTGCCTTCGGTTTCATTGAGACTCCGTACCGCAAGGTTTCAAAGGGCAAGGTAAGCGATTCAGTTGATTACCTCACCGCTGATGAAGAAGATGAACACGTTATTGCACAGGCAAACGCGCCTTTGACTGATGACAATCACTTCTCTGAAGCACGCGTTCTTGTCCGTCGTCGTGGTGGCGAAGTTGAATACATTCCTGCAGAAGAAGTTGACTACATGGATGTGTCACCGCGTCAGATGGTTTCTGTTGCTACCGCAATGATTCCGTTCCTTGAGCACGATGATGCCAACCGCGCGTTGATGGGTTCCAACATGATGCGTCAATCTGTTCCGCTGATGCGTGCAGAGGCACCACTCATCGGGACCGGCATGGAATTCCGTGCAGCAGTTGATGCAGGCGATGTCGTCGTTGCAACTAAGGCTGGCGTTGTTACCGAAGTGAGTGCCGATGAAGTCACCGTCATGGCTGATGACTCGACGTATCAGATGTACCCACTCTCTAAGTTCCGTCGCTCAAACCAAGGTACGTCCTACAACCAGAAGATTGTCGTTAGTCAAGGTCAGCGACTCGAAGTTGGCTCAGTAATTGCCGATGGTCCATGTACCGAAAATGGTGAAATGGCCCTTGGTAAAAACTTGCTCGTGGCATTTATGTCATGGGAAGGCCACAACTACGAGGACGCGATCATTCTCTCTCAACGTCTCGTGCAGGACGATGTACTTACTTCAATTCACATTGAAGAGTACGAAGTTGATGCACGCGATACCAAGCTCGGTGCAGAAGAGATCACCCGCGACATCCCAAATGTCTCCGAAGAAGTTCTTGCCGATCTTGATGATCGCGGAATCATTCGCGTAGGCGCCGATGTTGTTCCGGGCGACATTCTCGTTGGAAAGGTAACGCCAAAGGGAGAAACCGAACTAACCCCAGAAGAGCGTCTGCTCCGTGCAATCTTCGGTGAGAAAGCTCGTGAAGTTCGCGATACCTCACTTAAGGTTCCACACGGTGAGTCCGGCAAGGTTATTGGCGTCAAGATCTTCGAAAGCGAAGAAGGTTTTGAACTATCAGCAGGTGTAAACCAACTTGTCCGCGTTTATGTGGCACAGAAGCGGAAGATCCAAGACGGTGACAAGCTTGCTGGTCGCCACGGTAACAAGGGCGTTATTTCGAAGATTCTTCCGCAAGAAGATATGCCATTCCTTGAAGACGGCACCCCAGTTGATGTAATCCTCAACCCACTCGGTGTTCCTGGTCGTATGAACGTCGGACAGGTTCTGGAAATGCACCTCGGTTGGGTTGCAAAAACAGGATGGGATCTTGGCGGCCTCGATGAGGTCTGGCAGAAGCACCTTAAAGATATTGGTGCTGAGAAAGGCGCTCCTGGAACAAATCTTGCCACGCCAGTATTTGATGGCGCCCGCGAAGAAGAGATCGCAGGACTTCTTGGAAGCACACTTCCAAACCGCGATGGCGTCCAACTAGTTGGAACAAGTGGAAAAGCTCAACTCTTTGATGGTCGAAGTGGTGAGCCTTACCCAACTCCAATCTCTGTTGGATACATGTACATCTTGAAACTCCACCACCTGGTGGATGACAAGATCCACGCACGTTCGACTGGTCCATACTCGATGATCACGCAGCAACCACTCGGTGGTAAGGCTCAGTTCGGTGGTCAGAGATTTGGTGAGATGGAAGTGTGGGCACTTGAGGCTTACGGTGCTGCGTACACCCTTCAAGAACTCCTCACCATCAAGTCCGATGACGTGCTCGGTCGCGTAAAGGTCTACGAAGCAATCGTTAAGGGCGAGAACATTCCTGAGCCAGGTATCCCTGAGTCATTCAAGGTGCTTATTAAGGAAATGCAATCTCTCTGTCTCAATGTTGAAGTGCTTTCTTCCGAAGGTATCGCAATCGAATTGCGTGACACTGATGAAGAAGTATTCCGTGCCGCCGAAGAGCTAGGTATCAACTTGTCACGAGTTGAGCCAAGCAGCGTTGAAGAAGTCTGAGGGGAGAGGGAATAACTATGTTAGACGTCAACTTTTTTGATGAACTGCGAATCGGTCTGGCCTCGGCCAACAACATTCGGGAGTGGTCCTTTGGAGAGGTAAAGAAGCCAGAGACCATCAACTACAGAACCCTCAAGCCTGAGAAGGACGGTCTATTCGACGAGAAGATCTTCGGACCTACTCGCGACTGGGAGTGCTACTGCGGTAAGTACAAGCGCGTCCGCTTTAAGGGAATCATCTGCGAGCGTTGCGGTGTCGAAGTTACTCGCGCAAAGGTTCGCCGTGAGCGCATGGGTCACATCGAACTTGCTGCCCCTGTTACTCACATCTGGTACTTCAAGGGTGTTCCTAGCCGACTTGGCTACCTCCTCGATCTAGCACCAAAGGACCTTGAGAAGGTCATTTACTTCGCCGCTTACATGATCACTGAGGTGGAGAAGGAAGCTCGCGAAGAAGATATGCCACAACTTGAGAAGAAGTTGGCAAACGACATCCGCAAGATCGAAACAAAGCGCGATAACGAGCTAGATGCACGCACAAAGAAGCTAGAAGCCGATCTCTCCGAGTTGGAAGCAGAAGAAGCTAAGGCTGATGTACGTCGCAAGGTTCGCGAAAGTGCATAGCGCGAACTCAAGCAGGTCCGTGATCGCTCACAGCGCGAACTTGACCGTTTAGAGCAGGTATGGGCTCGTTTCAAGAACCTCAAAGTTCAGGATCTTGAAGGCGATGAGTCTCTCTATCGTGAAATGAAGGACCGTTACGGCATGTACTTCAAGGGTGATATGGGAGCCGCTGCAATCAAGCGCCGCCTGGAGACCTTTGACCTCGAAGCCGAATACAAGATCCTCAATGATCTCAGTGAGAACGGCAAGGGCCAGAAGAAGACCCGCGCTATCAAGCGTCTCAAGGTCGTCAACGCATTCTTGACCACGAGCAATCACCCTGCATCCATGGTGCTTGATGTTGTTCCGGTTATTCCGCCAGATCTACGCCCAATGGTTCAACTCGATGGTGGCCGCTTTGCGACTTCAGATCTCAACGATCTTTATCGCCGCGTCATCAACCGTAACAACCGTCTGAAGCGTCTTGCCGATCTTGGTGCTCCGGAGATCATCGTCAACAACGAGAAGCGGATGCTTCAAGAAGCAGTCGATGCACTCTTTGATAACGGCCGTCGTGGCCGCCCCGTTACCGGTCCTGGTAACCGGGCACTCAAGTCGTTATCCGACATGCTCAAGGGTAAGCAGGGTCGCTTCCGTCAGAACTTGCTCGGAAAGCGCGTTGACTACTCTGGCCGTTCGGTAATCGTGGTTGGTCCACAGTTGAAGTTGCACCAGTGTGGTCTGCCAAAGCAGATGGCTCTCGAACTCTTCAAGCCATTTGTAATGAAACGCCTTGTCGATCTCAACCACGCACAGAATATCAAGTCGGCAAAGCGGATGGTCGAGCGTGCACGTCCAGTCGTATGGGATGTTCTCGAGGAAGTTATTGCAGAGCATCCAGTACTTCTCAACCGCGCACCTACGCTTCACCGCTTGGGTATTCAGGCATTTGAGCCGCAACTCGTTGAAGGTAAGGCAATTCAGATCCACCCACTTGTCTGTACCGCGTTTAACGCAGACTTCGACGGTGACCAGATGGCAGTTCACCTGCCTCTCTCTGCTGAAGCGCAGGCCGAAGCTCGTATATTGATGTTGTCTTCCAACAACATCTTGTCACCTGCACACGGTCGTCCAATCACTACTCCAACACAGGACATGGTTCTTGGTCTGTACTACTTGACCAGTGCTCGTGATGGCGAACTCGGAGAAGGTCGTGCATTCGGCTCAATTGCTGAAGGCATCATGGCTTTCGATCAGAAGACAGTCTCATTGCAGGCGAAAATCAAGATCCGTCTTGATGCCTCAAATGGAATCGATGGCACCGTCTCAGAGACACTTTCAACAACCCTGGGACGCGCACTCTTCAACGAGGCTCTACCTGCCGACTATCCATTTGTTGATGTTGACGTCACGAAGAAGGAACTCGGACGTATTGTCGAGAAGTTGGCTGAGTTCTATCCGAAGGTCACCGTGGCTGCAACACTCGATGCGTTGAAGGATCTCGGTTTCCACTGGGCATCACGTGCCGGTGCAACCATCGGTATCGAAGATGTTGTAACGCCACCGCGTAAGCGTGAAATTCTCGAAGGCTACGAGACGAAGGCCGACAAGGTTCAATCACAGTACGAGAAGGG
>JACPZY010000031.1 GCA_016195215.1 Actinomycetota bacterium
CCCGCCGGTCCGCCACCGGGACCAACTTCGCCACGACCAGACATTTGGATCCGATTCCCTGTCTCTACTCCTGGCGGAACTTTTACCGTAATTGTCCCTCGAGTACGCACTCGCCCGTCTCCTGCACACTCATTACAAGGATTCTTAATAACGCTGCCATAACCTTGGCAATTGGCACACGGCCGGCTCGTCATGACCTGCCCGATAAATGAACGGGTAATCTGCTGAGTCTCACCGCGACCACGGCAAATTTCACAGATCTCCGGCTTCTCACCTGCGACGCAACCCGATCCGTGACAGGTACCGCATACCACCGCACTTTCGACGGTGATATCTCGTTGGGTTCCGAAGCAAGCCTCGTTGAGATCCACTTCAATGCGAATAAGCGCATCCTGCCCTGCCCGCACACGTGGACGCGGTCCGCGATTTCCACCGCCTCCAAAGAAGGCATCCATAATGTCGCCGAAACCAAAACCGCCAAAATTATTAGACGATCCTCCTGAGTCATACTCTTGGCGCTTCTGAAGATCACTCAGAACCTCGTATGCAGCGGTTATTTCCTTAAATTTATCCTGGACCGCTGGATCCGGATTAATATCAGGATGTAACTCACGAACGAGCTTTCGGTATGCGCGTTTTATCTGGTCCTGCGTGGCATCGCGTTCAACACCTAAGACGTCATAAAGATCTGCCACTACGAACCTTCATTCATGTAGCGACCGACATAACGAGCAACTGCGGAGACTGCAGCGATCGAACCTGCATAATCCATCCGCGTTGGACCGATGACGCCTAAGGCGCCGAGCGGAGAATTTTCACTTCCATAACCTACGGAGACCAGGCTGGTCTGGCGGAGATTTTCTTCGCTCTGCTCCTCGCCAATGCGAACATGAACCGTATCTCCCACATCTCCGAGCAAGCGAAGGAGGACAACTTGCTCTTCCAGTGCTTCAAGAATTGGATGTATCTGAGCCGAAAAATCTTCGCGAAATCGAGCTAAATTGGCGGTTCCAGCAAGGACAACTCTCTCCTCTGGCTTCTCAAGTGCCATCTCAGTCAAGGTTGTGATGATGATGCCCACATTAATTCGATCAAGAACGGAACAAGTATCGAGAAGCCCGTTGAGCCTCTCAGATATATCGAGCAAACGCTCTCCGACTATAGTTTGATTGAGCTTCGAACGAAGAGCCGTAACAAATGTCTCGTGGAGATCCTGGCCAAATTCAATTACCCGTTGCTCTACCCGGCCTGCATCGGTGATGAGAATAACCATCAGGCGAGATGGCGTAAGGGGTACCAATTCCAGGTGACGCACTCGTGATTTCACAATTGAGGGATATTGAACAACCGCAACATGCTTAGTCACATCCGCTAATAAACGCACTGTACGCATAACAACATCGTCAAGATCGTGCGCGCCTTCGAGGAAACTCTCAATTGCTCTACGTTCAGCCGGTGAAAGAGGTTTAATGGTTGCCAACTTATCTACGAAAACTCGATAGCCGCGATCAGTCGGAATACGACCTGCACTTGTATGAGGGTGAGTTATCAAACCTTGCTCTTCTAAGAGAGCCATCTCGTTGCGGATTGTTGCTGGCGAAATACCAAGACTATGGCGGTCGGCTATCGACTTTGACCCTACGGGCTCTTGAGTTGCTACATACTCCTCCACTATTGCGCGAAGGATTTCTAAGCGTCGAGATTCCATGAGTGCCAACTAAATGACGTGGTAGGTATGCATAGGGTTACAAGGTACTACACAACTAATTCGCGCACGATTCGGTCTGCAATAAGGCGCCCCTGGGGCGTTAATTGCAGCAATCCTTCACTCCATCTCAACTTATTGAGATGTCCACTTTCACGATAACCCTCGACTCTGACTATTTGCGCCGCAGTCAAGTCGGTGAGCAGAATTCCGTGATTCATGCGGATAGAGAGCATGACACTCTCATCACTCCTTTGCTGATCTGTAAGAATCTCACGTTCTTGGACGGGTGATTGCGAACGCAGAAGAGCATTCTTATATGCGCTCGGGTGTTTCACATTCCACCAACGAGTCCCGTTGAGATGCGAGTGCGCACCAGGCCCCAAGCCCCACCAATTTGAATTCTTCCAGTACGCAATGTTGTGCCTAGATTCATGATTGGGCTTTGACCAGTTGCTCAACTCATACCAAGAAAGCCCTGCCTCCTCGCACAACTCATCAACGAGTAAATACATATCTGCCATAAGGTCATCAATCGGCACAGCAAGTTCGCCGCGCTTTATTTGGGCCGCTAGCTTTGTCCCACTCTCAACGATAAGAGCATAAGCACTCAGGTGATCTATACCAAGGGCCAGAGCAGACTCCACTGATCTCCGCCAATCTTTCAGACTCTCCCCCGGGGTTCCGTATATGAGATCAAGGCTCACGCTCTCGAATCCCACGCCCCTGGCCCCTGAGACAACTCTTGCGATGCTCTCTGGATGGTGGGTACGGTCCAGGACTCTTAAGACATGAGGCATGGCAGATTGCATTCCAAAGGAGATGCGATTAAATCCAACTTTACGAAGTTCTCCGAGTTTCTGGGCATCGACCGTGTCCGGGTTCGCTTCTAAGGTAATCTCACAGTCGTGGGCGACATCCCATCGCTCTCTGATGGATGAGATCACTCGTCCCAGATCGCGTGCCGGAAGGAGACTAGGAGTTCCCCCGCCAAAAAATATCGTCGGAACTGTTCCAGGAGCCTGCTCGTAAGCGAGATCGAGTTCGCGAAGGACTGCGTCAATGTAGTCGTACGAGACCGTCTCTAAGGTTCCACCTTCTCGCAATTCACTTGGTGTGTAAGTATTGAAATCGCAGTATCCACATCGCTTTACGCAGTAAGGGATATGAACATAGAACGATAGATCGCCTAACTTCTTTGCGTGCATTGCTACTTCCGCGCGGCCTTCGCCTTATCAATGTCGGCGTCGGTCGCTAGGGCGGCGACAAACGCCTCCTGGGGGACTTCAACGCGCCCCACCATCTTCATCCGCTTCTTGCCCTCTTTCTGCTTTTCAAGGAGTTTGCGCTTACGCGAGATATCTCCGCCATAACATTTTGCAAGAACATCCTTGCGGATGGCTCGAATATTTTCACGGGCGATAATTCGCGATCCGATTGCTGCCTGTATTGGCACTTCAAATTGCTGACGTGGGATCAAAGCGTGCAATTTGGCGGTCATCATCAATCCGTAGGCATATGCCTTATCGCGGTGGACGATTGCGCTAAAGGCGTCAACAGCTTCCCCCTGAAGCAAGATGTCGACTTTTACGAGATCTCCTTCGGCATCGCCTATTGCTTCATAATCAAGGGAGGCATAACCGCGAGTACTGGACTTTAATTTATCGAAGAAATCAAAAACAATTTCAGCCAGTGGCAAGGTATATCGAATCTCAACCCGATCCTCTGAGAGGTAATCCATTCCTAAAAGTGCCCCTCTGCGCTGCTGGCAGAGTTCCATAATGACACCAATAAACTCACTCGGCGCGAGAACCGTTGCGCGTACGATTGGCTCCGCAACGCTCATGATCTTGCCCGAAGGAAATTCACTTGGGTTCGTTACAGTAATCGAACGTCCATCATCTAGCTTGACGTTATAAACCACGTTCGGTGCAGTGGATATAAGGCTCAGGTTTGACTCGCGCTCAAGGCGCTCGCGGACAATTTCCATATGGAGAAGTCCAAGAAATCCGCAACGGAAACCAAACCCGAGTGCGGCAGATGATTCTGGCTCATAGACCAGAGCAGCATCGTTGAGTTGGAGTTTGTCCAGCGCTTCTCGCAAGAGTGGATAATCGGCACCGTCGAGTGGATAAAGGCCAGAGAAAACCATTGGCTTGGGGTCTTTATAGCCAGCAAGGGGCTTCTTTGTTGGATTATTGAAATTGGTGACAGTGTCGCCTACTCGTGACTGACGGACATCCTTCACGCCGGTGATGAGATAACCAACCTCTCCCACACCAAGACCCTTGCTCGGAAGTGGCTCGGGTGAAATCACGCCCACTTCGAGCATTTCGTGACGGACGCCCGTTGAGAACATTTGGATCTGATCACGTGCGGAGAGATGTCCATCGACAACTCGAACGTAAGTGACTACGCCACGATAGACGTCATAAACAGAATCAAAGATCAGTGCACGTGCCGGCGCATTGGGATCGCCCTGAGGTGCGGGAATTTGCGCGATGATCTGATCGAGAAGTTCGGAGACTCCTGCACCAGTTTTTCCAGATACGAGTAAGCAGTCACTTGGTTCGCAGCCAATGAGTTTCGCAAGTTCAGCAGCAAACTTCTCAGGTTGCGCGGCCGGCAGATCAATTTTATTGAGGACGGGGATAATTTTGAGATTGTTCTCCATCGCCAGATAGAGGTTTGCGAGAGTCTGCGCTTCAATTCCCTGCGCGCAATCCACCAGCAAGATTGCCCCTTCACTTGCAGCAAGGGAGCGCGAGACTTCGTATGTGAAATCTACGTGACCAGGGGTATCAATCATGTTCAGGATATATTCCTTGCCATCGATACCCGAACGCCATGGGAGACGGACGGCCTGGCTCTTGATGGTGATCCCGCGTTCGCGCTCGATATCCATACGGTCTAGATACTGTTCGCGCATATGTCGTGGGTCAACCACCTCGGTAATGCCGAGCATTCGGTCAGCTAAAGTGGATTTACCGTGATCGATATGGGCAATGATCGCGAAGTTACGGATCTGTGCGGGATCGGTGGATGCAGGTTGAGGCGCTTTGGCAATCGATATGGCCGGCATAAACCTAGCCTCGCAA
>JACPZY010000050.1 GCA_016195215.1 Actinomycetota bacterium
CTCTTTGACGTCTGGTCAAAAGAAGGTACCTTTCATAGGGGAAATAAAACTCAGCTAAAAACTCATATTTCACGCTCAGGATTGGCGCGAAGTACCTAGAAATCTACTGCCCGCCTCAGAATATGGCACGGTCTGGAAACGGACATATCGGATATTTAATCTAACGATTCCATAACGTCGAGTGGTATAAATGTAAAAACTTGCTGATCCATAATATGAAATCGTGTGACCAGCGCAGACGTGTGAACGGTAGCCTTGCTCAGGTGTCCTCTCATGGTGAATTACTAGCGGCCAAAATCAAGGCTGCCCTCGAAACCCTTCTCGCAGAAGGCGAATTCGCAGGTCTAGTGCCTGAGAACATTCCCCTGGAAAGACCCAAAAATCGCGATCATGGTGATTACGCCTCATCCATCGCCCTGCAGGTCGTCAAGGGCTCGGGAAAATCTCCCCGCGAAATAGCCGAACTGCTGAAAAGGGAGTTAGAGAACCTTGAGGAGGTGGCATCTGTAGAGATTGCCGGGCCAGGATTTATAAATATCACTCTCGATACTGCAAGTGCGGCTGATGTGGTCCGACAGATTTTGGAGAAGGGGAGTAGTTTTGGGAAGGGAGCTGCGCTCGCAGGGGTCAGTGTCAACCTTGAATTTATTAGCGCCAATCCCACTGGTCCACTTCATCTCGGACATACCCGATGGGCGGCGGTAGGAGATTCACTTGGCCGCGTTCTTTCGGCATCGGGTGCAAAGGTGACGCGCGAGTTCTACATTAACGACCGCGGAAACCAGATGGATCTCTTCGGTGCGTCAGTTCGAGCGGCTGCACTCGGTGAGTCGATTCCTGAGAATGGCTATCAGGGTGGGTACATAAATGATTTAGCGCAGGCAGTTCTTAGGGAATATCCGGCGATCACTACATTGCCAATAGATGAGCAACTTATTGAATTTCGTGAACGTGCTTATAAAGCGCAACTTGCTGATCAACAACGAGTCCTTGAACTTTTCGGTACACATTTCGATACCTGGTTCTCAGAGCGAAGTCTGCACGAGAGTGGCGCCGTTGAGCATGGGCTCGATAAATTGCGAGTGCAGGGTCACGTATTCGAAAAGGACGATGCAACCTGGTTACGTACCACTGATTTTGGCGATGATAAAGATCGTGTGCTTGTTAAAAGCGGAGGCGCTCTTACCTACTTCTCTTCTGATACGGCCTACTACATAAATAAGCGCGAACGCGGTTTTGATATTTGCATCTACATGCTTGGCGCTGATCACCACGGGTACGCCAACCGACTTAAGGCGATCGCGGCCTGTGCTGGAGATGATCCCGAGTACAACATCCATGTTCTGATCGGACAGTTGGTAAAGATTATGGAAGGCGGGGAGGAAGTAAAACTCTCCAAGCGTGCCGGCACCATCATTACTCTTGAAGATCTCATCGAGAAGGTTGGAGTAGATGCTGCACGCTACGCACTTATTCGTTACCCGGTTGATACACCAATGGTCCTTGACGTTGACGTCCTGAAGAAACGAACCAACGAGAATCCTGTTTACTACGTCCAGTACGCGCATGCCCGTATTGCAGGTGTCCTTCGCAATGCCACTGAGTTGAAGGTTGCCGGAGCTTTGAGCGACTTCGATCCAGCAGTCCTTACTCACGATCGCGAAAGTGAATTGTTGGGCACTCTGGCTCAGTTCCCACGAGTCCTTCAGGGTGCTGGCGAGCTTCGCGAACCACACCGTGTCGCTCGTTACCTTGAAGAGTTAGCTGGCGTCTATCACCGTTTCTACGCAGATTGTCGAGTATTGCCGATGGGCGATGAAGCGCCATCCTCAATTCACTCGGCCCGCGTCAATCTCTGTGCTGCTACACGACAAGTGTTGGCCAATGGATTGCAGCTCCTAGGCGTCAGCGCGCCGGAGAGAATGTAATTCCATGAGCAACGTTTGGTCCTCGCAAATTTCCTTCCAGAATGGTCTGCTTAATTTGTCTGGCATAGCCGCTCCTGATCTTGCCCGTGACTTTGGAACTCCAACCTTCTTTCTCGACGAATCTGATTTCCGATCCCGTGCGGTTTCATGGAAGAAAGCGCTTGATGAATCTTTTGGTGAGAATGCAGGGAGCGTTTATTACGCCGGCAAAGCATTTCTCTGCGTAGAAGTCGCGCGATGGGTTGCGCAATCGGGAATCGGCCTGGATGTTTGCACCGGTGGCGAGTTGGCTGTCGCTCTTGCCGCTGATTTTCCCGTACAGAAGATTCAAGTCCACGGGAATAACAAATCGGTTGAAGAAATCAATCGCGGGATTGAAGTCGGTGTTGGAACAGTTGTTATAGATTCGCTTTATGAAATAGAGCGCGTCGCTGCAGCGGCTAAGAAATACGGTAAGAGCCAGGCGGTACTTCTGCGAGTGACACCGGGGATTGAAGCCAACACGCATGAGTCAATTGCCACGGCCCATGAAGATGTAAAATTTGGATTCTCGATAGCAAGCGGGGCGGCGTGGGGGGCAATTCAAGCGCTCCGCGTGCATCCAGAGATCGAACTCCGTGGATTCCATAGTCATATTGGTTCGCAGATTCTTTCGACATATGCATTTGGTCTGGCCGCCGATCGCCTCGTCACTCTCCTTACCAAATACCGCGATGCGTTTGGAGAGGAATTACCCGAACTCGACCTAGGTGGAGGTTACGGAATTGCTTATCTTCCAGGCGATGAGGAGTTGACTCCAATAGAGGTCCTTCCCCTTCTCTTTGATGCGGTGCAGCAATCTTGCAAGAAATCAAATCTGAAGATCCCTAAAGTCTCTATTGAGCCCGGGCGCGCCATCGTTGGTCCGACAATGTTCACGCTCTACGAAGTTGGAACGGTGAAGGATGTGGTTCTTGAGTCCGGAGAAGTTCGAAAGTACATCTCTGTCGACGGCGGAATGAGCGACAACATTCGTCCCTCTCTGTATGGAGCCGAGTACACAGCTGTGATTGCCAACCGAGTTTCGAATTCTGAATTGGTTCTTTCTCGAGTTGTCGGAAAGCATTGCGAGACCGGCGATATCGTGATTCGGGATATTCAATTGCCCGCGGATATCAAACCCGGGGATCTTCTGGCAGTTCCTGCAACTGGTGCTTATGGACGGAGTATGGCGAGCAATTACAACCATCTGCCGCGACCGCCGGTTGTAGCGGTTTTTGAGGGGAAAGCGCGCGTGATTCTTCGGCGCGAATCCTATGACGATCTCCTCAACCTAGATGTGTGAAAGAGTAAGCACATGAGTTCTGCAATGCCCGTACTTAAAATAGGAATGCTGGGCTGTGGAGTTGTGGGTACCCAAGTTGCACGGCTTCTCTCCCATCATCAACAGGAACTATCAATGCGTTCGGGTGCGCGGCTTGTTCTATCAAAAATTGCAGTCCGCGATCTGAACATTACGCGAGATGGCGTTGATGCTTCCTTATTAACGACCGATGCGAAGTTGGTCGTGTCAGACCCTGAGATTGATCTTGTCATTGAAGTTATGGGAGGTATTGAACCTGCCCGTGCATTGATTCTGACTGCTATCGCCAACGGAAAATCAGTTGTCACAGCCAACAAGGCCCTACTGGCAACCCACGGTGCCGATCTCTATAGCGCAGCTGACGCGCAAGGCGTCGACCTTTATTACGAGGCAGCGGTTGCTGGTGCGATTCCAATTCTCCGCCCACTTCGTGAATCTTTAGTTGGCGACCACGTCAGGCGAGTTATTGGAATTGTCAATGGAACGACCAATTACATTCTCACAAAGATGGATGAAGAGGGTGTCGCATTTGCAGAAGCGCTTGAGGGAGCCCAGAACCTGGGATACGCAGAAGCTGATCCCACGGCTGATATTGAGGGCTTTGATGCTGCGGCCAAAGCAGCGATTCTCGCCGGTCTTGCGTTTCATACTCGAGTCACATCAAATGACGTCTACCGACAGGGAATTACATCAATCACATCGACAGATGTCGCGGTAGCCAAATCCATGAATCACGTTATTAAATTGCTGGCGATTGCCGAGCTCACGCCAGAAGATCACATCTCTGTTCGTGTCCACACCACGCTCATACCCAGGACGCACCCACTTGCATCCGTACGTGAGGCTTACAACGCAGTTTTCGTTGAAGCGGAATCTGCTGGCCAATTAATGTTCTATGGTCGCGGCGCCGGAGGAGAGCCGACCGCAAGCGCAATCTTGGGAGATGTAGTCGCTGTTGCTCGCAATGTAATACGTGAGGCGCTAGGACCTCGTGAGAGTGATTACGCAGATCGTGCAATTGCACCTATTGGTGAGGTACGTACGCAATACCTCATCCGTCTTGATGTTGCTGACAAGCCAGGTGTTTTAGCCTCTGTCGCGCAGGCTTTCGCCAACGAGGGTGTATCGATTCAAACTGTCAGACAGACTGGTCGCGGGTTGGATGCTGAATTAATCGTCGTCACACACGGTGCGACCGACCTAGCTCTCTCATCAACGGTGAAGCGACTTTCTCAAATGGATACGGTTAGAACTGTTGAAAGTGTTATTCGAGTCGAAGGAGTTGCTCAATAATGTCCAAGCCAGCGGGGTCCGGGCAGGGGGCACATCAATGGCGCGGAGTAATTGAGGAATACCGCTCACGGCTCCCGGTTGATTCAAGGACTCCGGTAATTACCCTTCGTGAAGGTGGCACGCCACTCATTCAGGCGGATCATCTCTCCAAAATACTCAACAATGATGTTTGGTTGAAATTCGAAGGCGCTAATCCAACTGGCTCCTTTAAAGATCGCGGCATGACGATGGCAATTTCAAAGGCAGCTGAAGATGGAGCGAAGGCTGTCATTTGCGCTTCCACGGGAAATACCAGCGCGAGTGCAGCGGCTTACGCCGCGAAAGCGGGAATGACTCCAGCGGTACTTGTGCCGCAAGGAAAAATTGCGATGGGAAAGATGGCTCAAGCGATCATCCACGGATCGAAGATTTTGCAGGTTGAGGGAAATTTCGATGATTGCCTCAAACTTGCACGCGAACTTTCCGAGAAATACCCCGTCGCACTTGTTAACTCAGTCAATCCATTCCGCATCGAGGGTCAGAAGACCGCAGCTTTTGAGGTGGTCGATTTCCTAGGGGACGCGCCAGACATTCATGCTCTCCCAGTGGGTAATGCGGGAAATATCACTGCGTACTGGAAGGGTTATGGTGAGTATCGGCTTGACGAAATTTCTTCCCACCTTCCTGCTATGTGGGGTTTTCAAGCCGAAGGTTCTGCACCCATTGTTCGCAACGAAATTGTCGCAAATCCCGAGACCATTGCAACAGCAATACGTATCGGCAATCCCGCGTCATGGAAGCAAGCAGTCTCTGCGCGTGATGAGTCTGGTGGGCTCATTGACTCCGTAAGTGATGATGAGATTTTGAGTGCCTACCGACTTCTTGCACATAACGAAGGCGTCTTTGTCGAACCTTCAAGTGCGGCAGGTCTTGCTGGCCTTATTAAGCATGAATCGCTTGGCAAATTGCCACACGGTAGAAGGATTGTCATCACTGTGACTGGACATGGTCTGAAGGATGTTCATTGGGCTCTCGAAGAAGCGCAGGATCCAGTCGTTATTGCGCCCATTGCAGAAGTTGCCGCTTCCAGCCTAGGTTTGATCTAGGGGGCGACATGGCAAAACCGACTTTCAGAGCCAATCCGATTCAGGTGCGAGTTCCTGCAAGTAGCGCCAACGTGGGTCCAGGGTTTGATTCTTTTGGTCTTGCCCTGGCATTACATGATCGATATGTCGCGCAGATTATGGACGAACCAGGGCTCGATATAGATGTAACCGGCGAAGGGGCCGAAACTCTACGGCGAGATGAGAAGAATCTCGTTGTGCGAGCTATGTACCAAGGCTTTGAATTTATGGGAGGCAGACCTCGTGGCCTTGCCCTGCGCGCTCTCAATGTCATTCCGCATGGTCGTGGTCTTGGTTCTTCTGCCGGAGCAATTGTCGGTGGATTAGTTCTTGCGCGTGCACTTGTGCTTTCGGGTGACGAGCGGATGAATGATGAAGCATTGCTGACCATTGCCTCGAAGTTGGAAGGCCATCCAGATAATGTGGCGGCAGCACTCACCGGCGGTGCGACGATTGCTTGGCAAGAACTCCGACACGGAGAACTGGTTTCACGCTGTGTTGGATCAAAAGTTGATCCTCGGATCAAGGCACTTGCCTTCATTCCATCCAATTCAGTTGCTACCTCCAAGGCGCGCAGGCTTCTCCCTGAGACTATTCCCCATGCAGAGGCGGTGGCCAACTCAACTCATTCCGCCATCCTGGTTCACGCACTCTCGAATCGACCAGATTTACTTTTCATCGCTACTGAGGATTTCTTGCATCAAAAATACAGAGAAGATGCCATGCCAAAGTCTTTTGCACTTGTCAATAAATTGAGAGCTGCTGGGGTCGCGGCCTTCATCTCTGGCGCGGGTCCGACGGTTTTAGTATTGCACACGGGTGACCCAAGTGAAGTGGCTGAACTTCAACGGGCCGCAGGGGATACCTTCGCCCTTCACGCACTGGATATCGCAACGTCGGGGGCAGAAGTAGTTCTCTCCTAGGGTAGGGTTTTGCGGTTGGCCATCCCGGGTGCTAAGGTTTTAACATCTGATCGGCCTTAAGGCGTTTTACATTCAGATAATAAGCAAAAATAATCACGGGATTTTTCCCATAACTGAAATGAAGCTCAATGACTGAAAAAGGCACCGTACGCTCAAGCAGCCCCGAATTATCCTCCATGCTCCTTCCGCAACTTCAAGAAGTTGCTGGGCAGTTAGGGATTGAGGGCGCTAATAAATTGAAGAAGGCTGCATTGGTACAAGCAATTAGCGATTTGCAAGCAGCCAACCGAGAAGCCGCGAAACTCGAGCGAGAAGCTCGACGCGCAGAGCGGAACAATAATCGTAACAAGAAGCGTGAAGCCACTGAAGAGTCCGAAGAGAGTGCCACATCGGGCTCGGATGACCGTGGCTCCGAGAATAACGCCGACCGTGGCAGTTTTGAGGCAGATCGCGATGCCGGATCTAGGCGTGATCGAGGACGAGATCGTGGCCGAGGCCGCGATGGTGGTCGCGACCGGACGAGAGATCGCAATACACGCGAAGAGCGCGAGCCAGTTATCTCCGAAGATGATGTTCTCGTCCCCGTCGGCGGACTTATCGACATCATGGAGAGTTACGCATTTATCCGTACGGGTGGTTACCTCCCCGGTCCGAATGATGTTTATGTTTCCCTACAGCAGGTACGGCGCTATGCACTTCGCAAAGGTGACGTCGTTACTGGTGCGGTTCGTCAACCACACGAAGGCGAGCGCCGCGAGAAATTCAACGCCCTCATTCGCCTGGACACAATCAACGGCATGCAACCTGAAGAGGCGCGCAACCGTGTTGAATTTTCGAAGTTGGTACCCCTTTACCCTCAGGAGCGTTTGCGCCTTGAGACCGAACCAAACGTCCTCACCACTCGTGTCATTGATCTGATTTCACCCATTGGTAAGGGACAACGCGGGCTGATTGTTTCGCCTCCAAAGGCGGGCAAGACAATGGTTCTGCAAGCAATTGCCAATGCGATTACGACAAATAATCCCGAATGCCACCTCATGGTTGTCCTCGTTGATGAGCGTCCTGAAGAAGTTACCGATATGCAGCGATCGATCAAAGGTGAAGTTATTGCTTCCACCTTCGACCGCCCAGCCGATGATCACACTACGGTGGCAGAGCTTGCAATCGAGCGGGCGAAACGTCTTGTAGAACTTGGACACGATGTAGTGGTTCTACTTGATTCGATCACGCGATTGGGCCGCGCCTATAACATCGCGGCACCTGCGAGTGGACGCATCCTTTCGGGTGGCGTTGACTCGGCGGCTCTCTATCCGCCTAAGAAATTCTTTGGTGCTGCTCGCAATATTGAAGATGGCGGTTCTTTGACCATCTTGGCTACCGCTCTTGTTGATACTGGCTCGAGGATGGACGAGGTTATTTTTGAAGAATTTAAGGGCACTGGAAATATGGAGCTCATACTCGACCGGCGTATGGCTGATAAGCGGATCTTCCCAGCGGTAAATGTGGATCTCTCAAGTACCCGTAAAGAGGAAATTCTTATGGGATCTGAGGAACTCAATATTGTCTGGAAATTGCGTCGCGTCCTCCATGCCCTCGATACCCAGCAAGCCCTCGAACTTCTCCTGGAGAGAATGAAGGGGACCAAATCCAATGTCGAATTCTTGATGCAGGTCCAGAAAACGACACTTGCCAACGGCAACGAGGGGTAAATTCGCCTTCAATTTCCTTAACTGCTCGCTTCCGCGTACCCTTGGTCTAGCACGAGCTGGTTCACGACCACTGATCATGGCGACCCAGCCCAATCGAGAGGGAAAAAATGAAGAAGGAAATTCATCCGCAATACGGTGAAACTAAAGTCACCTGCGGTTGTGGCGAATCATTTGTGACTCGCTCAACCGTTTCTAGCGGCGTCATTCATGTTGAAGTTTGTTCTGCATGTCACCCGTTCTACACGGGCAAGCAGCGGATTCTCGATACCGGCGGGCGCGTTGCGAAGTTCGAAGAGCGCTTCGGAAAAGCAGGCGCTAAGTAGCTTTCGAAAGAGACCGCTTCCGTTACCTTCGTAACGGTTGCGGTCTTTTTATTTCTGAAACCACATCAGCTAGTAAAACCGAAGAAAGAAGAGCGGAGGCGAAAATGAGCGAGAACGACCGCTTTGCCTCTGCCCACGAACTGGTCCGTGAATATGCCAAGCTCGAGGCGGAGATGGCCGGCCCGGGAATCCATAACGATCAAGGCAGGGCTCGTCTCCTCGGACGGCGCTACGCCCAACTTGGTCCCGTTGTAGCGGGC
>JACPZY010000051.1 GCA_016195215.1 Actinomycetota bacterium
AACATCAACTCCGTCAGATACACCTTCATTTGCGACTTCGGTTGCGCTATCCGTCGCACTCTGGTCTCCTTCTTGAAGATTATCAGTATCTCCAACAACTGGAGCTTCAACGCCAGATGTAGGGGAAGCGACAACCGGCGCCGATGATGGCGCGGCGCTAGCTGAAGTTGTTACTGCATACAATCCGCCAACGCTGATAAGAGATCCAGCAGCGATTAAAGCGAACTTTTTCTTAAAATCCATCTCTATATCCTTAGAACTTCGCTTGCGCGAATCGGAGTATTTCTCCTTACATAAAGGTATTCATGCCTACATGAGCACAAGATGAAATTCGCCTCCAGATTTACCTAAAGAAAGCGCCTTGCCATGATGCGCATCCATAACCGCGGAAACCACGCTCAAACCAAGCCCAGTTCCGCCTTGACCGATGGTGCGCACTCCTTCAGTTCTATAGAAACGTTCAAAAATCTTACCCTGCTCGCCGACTGGAACACCGGGCCCGTCATCCTTCACGATTATATGAAGACCATCAAATTCCAATTTCGTTGAAACAACAATTTGAGTCTTCGCATATTGAAATGCATTCTCCAAGAGATTACGAAGTGCCAACCCAAATAGCTGACGATTGCACATAATCTCTTGATCGACTGATGGATCAATCGCAATTTTAATCTTCGCTCTCCTTCTGCTAAAAGTCCTCATTTGCTCATCCAAAATATCCAACAGGGATTGATTTTTCACCTCAATCTTCTGTCCATCAACACGAGATAAATCAAGTAAGTCGTTACATAGTTTCGCCAAACGGCCCACTTCTTTTGAAATATCTTCTAATTCTACCGAATCCTCTTTTGCCCGCAAAGTATCAATACTTAACTGCATGGTGGTGAGTGGACCGCGCAATTCATGTCCCGCATCTGCGGTAAATCGCTTTTGATTTTTGGAAGAAGCTTCAAGGCGAATTAATAGACCATTCAAAGAAATAGCAATCTTCCCAATTTCGTCTTTAGGATTAAGAACTGCGATTCTTGTTGACTCTGTAGCCCTTTCAACTTCACCAATAAGTCTCTGCACGGGCCTGAGAGCTCGGTTTGAGAAAAATATACCTAGGAAGAAGGAGAGTAAAGATCCAACAATAATGAGCCCCAAAAGGCTCGTTAAGAATGTCTGTGTTGTACGTTCAAAGTTACCGCTCGGATCTTCTCGCCAGACATATTTATAGATTAGGGCGCTTGCTAGAGTTAAGGTTATGGCTGCAATCAATGTATTGGTAAGTGCGATTCGCGTTCGAAGTTTCACTTAGCCATTCCCCATTTCAACACTCCTGGCAAAACGAATTCCATGCCCTCTCAATACCTCGAAGTACTGATTGCCGATTTTTTTTCGTAGATACCCCATGTATACATCTAGCACATTGCTTGTAGGTGTATCCCCCCAGATCTCATCTTCAATATCAACTCTTCGTACAGTAGAGCCGCCAGCTAACATAAGAAGCCAGAGTAAATCAAATTCAATTTTCGACAGGGAGATCTCTTTAGAGTTTAGGATGCAGACTCGTTTGAAAGAGTCGACAGTAAGATTGTCACTCCTTAAAAAAGTGAATGATCCAATTGGTCGTCGACGCAATACCGCTCTAATTCTAGATTCCAACGTAACAGCATTAAACGGTTTTACAATAAAGTCATCGGCCCCCAAATCAAGGGCATCTGCTTGATCGTATTCGCCATCCTTGGCACTCACCACGATGATCGGGATTGCTATCGATTTTCGATCAAGTGCTTTGAGTACTTCATACCCATTGAGTTGAGGAATCATGAGGTCTAAAAGAGCCAAATCAAAACGGCCGGTCGAAAGTTTCTCTACGCCGGTTTGACCATCCTGAACGGATTCAGCTCTAAATCCGCAACGGGTGAGAGTCGTGACTAGATTTCTAGCTAAAACAGGGTCGTCCTCAATAACCAGAATCTTTTCATTCATTGGGGACGACCCTTCATTCTCAAAGTCTCACATAGCAACATGAAAATCAGGTGAGAATTGCCTGATTACGCACCTGCCTTTTCGCCGGTTCCCTTACTTTTAATAGCGACAGCCTTCGCTATTTTCAATCCTTTTGCGCTAAGCAGAATCGAGAATTTGACCTCATTTTGTGAAGATCGATACAGACTGAATTTGTTCTCAGGAAAGTGCCCAACGCCGGCGCCATTGTCGAAGTAAAGAATGCCAACACCCCCGGCTTTGATGGTGAAATTACTAAGCTTTTGGTAATAACTCTCACTTGCTTTCGAGACGCTGTCCTTCATCGTGTAGAAGATTTCGACTCCACTGGCCGCTTTGGAACTTTTGTTGGCCACGGTAAGCAAAAGAAAATCCGTCAAGTCTTTTTTGGTAACTGGATCAACATTGTTTTCTACTGTCGCCATGGTGATGCTCAACCCGGGAACGGAACTCTTGTTAACAATGGGGTTCTTTGTTACTGGAATAAGCAGTTTTGTTGCCGCACTTGAAACACCAATTGACGCAACCATAGCCGCACCAACCAACAATACTGAGATTCTTTTTCTCATGAACTTCTCCTTTTAAGTGTTTCTTCGTTTTTAGAGATCATCATGGTGATGACTCCGACTAGTATGGTCAGGATAAGAATTGCGGCGATACTGGTCCCAAACGCCCTGGCAACGGTGGAAAGTGAAGCTTGGTTGTACTTGTCTTTGACTCCAAGAAATGCAAAAGCAACTCTTTCAAAGAGTTTGGTAATCGATGTGACTTCCAATCCGTTTCGAAGGACATCGAATGTATGAAAGTGGGAAAGAATTGAAATTTCATTACTTTTCAATATTCCGAGGGAAGCGAACAACCCCCCGGGTACTTGGTTATCGGGATCCATCGTGTCGCCAATTTGCGGGATCACCAGTACAACCACAAGCCATGAAGTGATTCCGACCAGAATGGCTGAAGCAAATTGCTTCATTCGCGAGGTGATGGCAATTGCGAAGATGCTCCAAAAAAGTAGATAGATATCCGCCCCAACGAAGGCAATCAACAATCGTGCGTAGTCAATTGCTCCTAACTGACCATGGCCAACAGTGAGTATTGCGCCTACGGATGCCGCGTAAATAATTGCAAGGATCACACTCCAAATGGCGAAGAGACCAAAAATCTTACCCAGAATAATCTCCCGCTTGGTGATCGGCCGAGATAGCAGTAGCAGGCTTGTTCCTCTTGACCTCTCTCTGGAAATACTGGTAAATCCGATAATGAAGGCAAAAAGCGCTCCTAGAATTTCGAGGTATTCGATACCGCTTCGTAGTAAGGTAAGTGGAAATAGTTGAGGTCTGGTTAAAGCTTGCAATCTCTGTTGTGGCGTAAGTGCGGATAGATAGGCATTGTAATCGGTCATCTTGAGGCCAAATGATGCTGATGCCACCCAGACCGAAATCAAAATTGCTAAGGACAAGAATGTGACTAGAAGAAGCATCTGTCGACTTCTAATTGCGTCTCCAATTTCTTTCCTCGCGATTACTGTGATGTTAGACATTGAGTTTTCTCCCGAATGCCTTTGCTGAAATCGATATCGACCCTGTGAGGGCGAATGCAACAAAAGCAGCGAACGAGACAATGCTTGTGGTGCTGAGTTTCAGGGAGCTGTCAATGCTTAGAATTGAGTTAGCAATATATTTAAAATGTTCCATCAGCATCAGTGGTGAGAAGGTGTTGACCATGGACTGGGCCAGCCCCGTTCCGGTCGCAATCGCCGGGGTGGGGTTGAGGAGTGCCACGGGGTGAGTGGATGTGATGATTTGTGGGACTGTAAAAGTAATAATCGCCCAAGTAACGATGGGGTAGAGCAGAGCAGACTCTTCAGATCTTGCATACAGCCCAAAGGCAAATCCCAGAGATGCGATTGCAAGCATCAGCAATCCGGAAATTGCACCAAATGAGAGAAGGTGCACAAAGGACGCCAGGCTTAGTGGAGTTTTTTGAATCATCCAGATTGTGAGAATGCTGGCCACGAGGGCCACTGCTTCTAATCCGGCGATGATTGTTCCAATGGCGCTTAACTGGCCCAGAGCACGAGATAAAAGGCTAACGTTTCTTGTCTTGATCAATACATCTGCACTCGAATTACGATCACGCAAACTGGTCTGCGCGCCAAGGACGATTGCCATAAGCGATCCGACCAGAACGATATATATAACGGAATCCCGCATGTAATAGAGCGAAGCTGTCCCAGTAAATGGATTGGGGGCTCTTGTTAACCCTTGGCTAACAATGTCACTATAGATCTTGGTGACATTTCGGACGGTGAGCCATCCGATAATTGATGATATGGAGGTGAGTACGAGGAAGACGGCAATAATTAGTTGCGGTGAACGAGAACGGGCGCTTGAAAGAAGTTCATGTCGAAAGGAAGCTCTAAAGGTTATCATTTAGAATTTGCACCATCAATTTTGAAGTAAATATCCTCTAGAGAGTCGCCGGCATCAAAGGAGCCGATAGTGGAGACCAAACTATTTTGATAGATCAGTGTTCCGTTCTTGAGAATCCCAATTTGGGTACAGAGTTTTGTTACTTCTGAAAGCAGGTGAGTGTTCATAAAAATTGTCATTCCTAATTCGTGGTTGAGCAAGGTGATAAGTTCTCTTAATTGGATTACGCCCTCAGGATCCAAGCCAGATGTTGGTTCGTCCAAGAAGAGCACCTGGGGAGAGTGGAGAATGGCTTGGCCAATTCCCACTCTCTGCTTCATTCCCTTGCTGAATGTAGAAATCCTTTCATTTAAGTGTTCTTCGAACTCCAGAAATTCAAGTACTTCAAGAATGCGATTCCTGGGATTCTTCAACCCTGAAAGCTTTGCCAAATAGTCGAGGTTCTCAAAAACCGTCAAATACTCATAGAACTGGACACTCTCCGGAAGATACCCAATGCTCTGTCTAACTTGTTTCGGCTTAGATTGGATATCGAAACCATTAATAGTTGCTTCTCCAGAAGTAGGAGTCGTCAATGTGGTGAGAATGCTTACCGTTGTGGTTTTTCCTGCACCGTTGTGTCCAAGTAGACCAAAGATTTCTCCGTGATTGACTGAAAGAGTCAGATCATTCAGAGCAGTTTTATCATCGTACCTCTTCGTTATGTGCTTTGCTGAGATGGCAAGCTCTGATGTCATTCCACAAGTATGTAGAACGGAACATGAGTAGAGTGTGAAAGTTTTCTGGGGTAGTTGTTAGAACAACTACCCCAACCTCTTAAGTAAAACTAAATCTGCACCCCGATGTACTTGGTCTCAAGGAACTCGTGAATTCCTGCAAATCCGCCTTCGCGACCCAGACCACTCTGCTTCATGCCGCCAAATGGCGCAGCCGGATCTGAGATAACGCCACGGTTGATTGCAACCATGCCAGATTCCATCGCTTCGGCAACGCGAATTGCACGTGCTAGATCGCCAGAAAAGACGTAACTAATAAGTCCGAAATCTGTGTCGTTGGCAAGCGCAACTGCCTCTTCGTCAGTATCGAAAATGACGACGGGAGCAACCGGACCGAAGACTTCATGTTTGAGAATTTCGTTATCCCTTTCCACAGTCAAAACTGTCGCAGGATAGAAAGCGCCTGGTCCTTCGGGAAGTTGCCCGCCCGTTCTGACTTTCGCGCCTTGGCTAATCGCATCGCTCACAAGCGCGGCAATCTTATTCCGCTCTTTCATGGAGACACTCGCGCCCAAGTTAACGCCCTTGGTCATTCCAGGACCCATGACAAGTTCAGACATCGCCTTACTAAAGGCAGCGGTGAACTCCGTTGCAATTGCTCGTTGCACATAGACACGGTTTGCGGCAGTACATGCAGCACCGCCGTTGCGCATTTTTGCGACCATCAGCCCCTCAATGGCTGTTGGGAGATCGGCATCGTCAAATACCAGCACGGGGGCGTTGCCACCAAGTTCCATGGAGCAGCGAACAACTTGGTCTGCCGCTTCCTGCAGTAGAACCCGTCCAACTTCAGTCGAGCCCGTGAAAGAGAGATTCTTAATTCGTGGATCATGGAGCATCTTGCTAATGAGTGGGCCAACAGGACTCGGAAGAATGATGTTCACGACTCCCTTTGGCACGCCTACGCGCTCGAGAATATCCACGATCGCGAGTGCGGTAAGAGGCGTTTCGCCAGCAGGCTTAAGAATGACGGTGCAACCGGAGGCAAGTGCCGGGCCGATCTTTCTTGTCGCCATTCCTGCCGGGAAATTCCATGGAGTGATAAGAAGAGAGACTCCGACTGGCTGGTGCGTCACGAGAATCCGCTTATCGCCACTTGGAGACATACGGAAATCTCCGGGTACGCGGACAGTTTCCTCCGCAAACCATCGGAAAAACTCTGCCGCATAGGCGATCTCGCCTTTGGCATCCGCGAAAACTTTGCCGTTCTCGCGAGAGACCAGCGTCGCAAGTGCATCGCTCTCTTCGACCATCAACTCAAATGCTTTGCGAAGAAGTTCGCTCCGGTACCGAGGAGTGGTCTTTGCCCATTCGGGTTGTGCGCGGTGCGCAGCCGCCATCGCTGCTTCAACTTCTGCCTCGCCCGCAGTGGCCACCTCGGCGATTACGGACCCGTCACTTGGGTCATAAACTGGCATTTTTCCGCTGCCATCGACCCATTTTCCATCTATATACAACTGTGTTCGCATAGGTAGAGCATAGGCTCAATTCCTAGGAAATCACCAGTTGACTATGTAGATCACATAAGTCATATCGGGCATGCTGCAAAGGAAAGAAGATGTTCTATTAAAATCTAAGAATTCGCCGCAAAAAATATCGATCATGCGCATCAAGTAGTGAATGTGTCGCCAACGCACTGAATTCCACCGGATGGTATTCGAGTCGGAAGGCACCCAAGAGCCAACCATTGCGACGTTCTTTTTCATTAGGGGGCTGGACACTCTCCCACGGAATACCGAACATCCCGTCCCAACTACAAACATCCCCGCGCTGATCACGGTTGATCCGTGCTTCAACAACTACATGCTGGCAACTCCACGTATCATCGAAACGCTGATCATTACCGCCCGGATCCAGAACTCGAAGATCACGAAAAGTACCAATCGGGCTCAACTGGAACTCATATAGGACCGAATCGGATGGAGTCTGGAGATAGATCTCCACAGCGCCTTCCTTCCAAACCTTGTCTTTATACTTATTCATCGTGGCTTGAATATCCTTGGCGATGCAGTGAAAACGAACCCAGAGCAGACCAGATGCATCCACGAATTGCACGAATGTCGCATGCACCGGCTGTTCGTTGGCACGTGCATGTCGTAGTTCGATAACTTCACAATTGTTCCATCGCAAATCATCTATCCCAGCAGGTGACTCATTCCACCGTTGGGGCAAGATGTCCATGTCATTATCGGTCACGACGCAGATGTATCGGGGTGGAGTCGCCAATCAAAACTCTCGAACTCGGTACGGTGAACTGTGCGGCCCTCGGCCACGGCGATCTGGGATGCATAGCAGGTCAACATATTCTCCAACCCAGTTTGCCAGTTGGTATAAGGAGTTGTTCCATCGAGACACATCGCAGTGAACGCATCATGCATCTCGTAATACCCAACGTGGTGCTGTTCCGGCAGGCATTCTCCCTTCACCACCACATCTCGCACTCCCGCATCCGTCTCGACTTGGAACGCAGCGAATGTCCCGCGGATTGTGCCCTTCTCGCCAACCATAAGGAAGTCCTCTTCGTGCTGGGTTGCACGCCGAAAATACGTGAATGTATGAGCTGCCCGAAATCCCTCGAAATCAATCAAGAGCACGCCGTTATCTTCAAACTCGAAGCTGTCAGGAAAGGTATCGCGACCGCCGAAGCCAGAGATCGCCTTCCATGGCAATTGACCACTGAGGCGATAGATCATGTCCAGCCAGTGGACACCCTCTTTGATCATGGCACCATCGACAGCCGCATACTTCTTACGATGCACCGGACGCCACGGGCCACGATGGTAGTCAAAGCGAATCTGACGCGGAATTCCAATTTCTCCGCTGGCTACAATCTCCAGAATACTTGATGCAAAACTGCTATAGCTCAACTGGAAACCGAGCATGTAGTGCTCTGGATGCTTCTGGGCAACCTCGGCGATTTCGAGTGCCTCTTCCATGGTTGGAGCCATCGGCTTGGTCGAGAGAACATACTTTCCCGCGTTTAGAGCTTTGATGGCATAAGGGGCATGCAGAACATCGGGGAGTACAAGAATCACAGCATCAATGTCTTTGCGAGCAAGTACCTCATCAAAGTCGCTAATAAACTCAACAGTTGAAAAACCTGGATTCTCGCGCGATGCTATAACCCATCGCTTGTGATGACCAAAGACCGCGGCGCTAGCGGGAACACTCTCAATATCTTGCTCACCAGTGAGCCACTCCCAGGGTTGTCGGTTTGTATCACAGACTGCGACAAGTGTGTACCGAGGATGGTGGAGCGTCGTGTATACATCCTCAAGTCCTTGAACAAGACCTACGACTGCGCAACGCAACGTTGAAGTAGACATGGGTTCCTTTCGTATAAGTTAGTTATTCGCTGTTCATGTGTTTGTCGTAATTGGTCTGGTCAATGCTCTGGTGAGAACCGCCCAGAGAGATTAATCCGTCATCCTTGACTGACTCGAGAGATTGTGGATCCCGTCGTGGAAGTAACGACCTACCGCCATCGCAGCGAATAATTTCACCGACGATGAAACTCGCCTCTTCGGAGGCGAGGAAAGCAATGACTTTTGCAACTTCATCCGGCTTTCCCAACCTGCCAAGCAAACTGGAATTGCTGGACTGCGCGGATTCCGCAGAAACCCACGCAGCAATGGCACCGGGTTC
>JACPZY010000049.1 GCA_016195215.1 Actinomycetota bacterium
CCCAATATCTCTTGGACGGTCCGAAGATCGGCACCGCCCTCCAGCAGATGCGTCGCGGCTGAATGGCGGAGGGCATGCGGACCCAGTCGGCCCACCCCTTCAAGAGTAGAGAGGGCTTGGTAGACAACCGTTCTGACAGTTCTCTGATCGATCCGCTTTCCGCGAGCGCCGAGAAAGACGGCTGCGCCAGAGTCCTGTGTGACTAGTGCAGATCGGCCATTTTTAATCCATGCTTTCAAGGCCGTCATTGCCGGATTGCCAATAGGAATAGTCCGTTCCTTATTTCCTTTTCCAAGCACGTGAAGTGTCTGGCGCTCGTAGTCGATGTCGAGCAGGTTGAGCCCGCATAACTCGGCCACGCGCGCACCACTTGCATAGAGAACTTCGACCATCGCGCAATCGCGAAGTGCAATGGGCGTCTCCTCTTCCCCCACTCGAACTGCCAGGGCTTCCATTGCAAGAAGAGCGTGTGGGATATCTAAAACCTCGGGAAGAGTCCGATGCGCTCTGGGGATAGCAAGTGAGAGTCCTACATCGCTCGAGATGAGACCTGACTTAAATGCCCACTGAGTAAATAATCTGATTGAAACAGCCCGCCTCGATAGTGAAGTTCGCGCCCCGCCCTTGACCTGCATGGTGGCGAGCCACGATCGGATGTGCGAGAGTTCTAAATCTTCGATCCTCGTAACACCCAGGACATCGAGCTGCCGGAAGAGGCTCTCAAGATCACCGATGTACGCCCGGATGGTATGGGCGGAGAGATTTCGTTCGTTCCGAAGATGCCGCTCAAAAGTAGCGGTTACAGAATCCAAATCGGTCACTTAACCAGATTACTCTGGAGTTCGACCTTGTCTGAGAAGGCCGTACGTGACGGCGTCCTCCAATGCCATCGCCGATGCCGCAATAACGTTCTCGTGAACACCCACCGTGTTCCACTCGCCCTTGCCATCACTGGTTTCAACAAGCACGCGGGTAATAGCACCAGTGCCTAACCGTCCTTCAAGGATTCGGACCTTGTAATCGGTAAGTTCGAGAACTGATAACTCCGGATAAAAGCGCTGCAGACCGGAACGAAGGGCCTTATCAAAGGCGTTAACTGGACCATTTCCTTCACCCACACAGGAAATCTTCTCCCCTTGCGCGGTAATGGTTATCTCTGCTTTTGTCACAATGCTCTGGTCCCCTGCGCGTTCGACCCTGGTCAACCAATGATCGATAGTGAAGAAACTTGGACGTACCCCCGTCGCCTCTTCCCGGAGCAGTAACTCAAAGGATGCATCTGCGGCTTCAAATGTGAAGCCACGGGATTCCATCTCCTTTACCCGTTCGACAACACGGCCAATAACTTCGCGATCGCCACCTAGGTCAAAACCTAACTCCTGCGATTTCAATTCGACCGATGCTCGCCCGGCCATTTCAGATACGAGCATCCGCATATCGTTTCCGACACTGGATGGATCTTCATGCTGATAGAGAAATGGATCTACTTTGATTGCACTTGCATGTAATCCAGCCTTATGGGTAAAAGCAGAAACACCTACATATGGCTGGCGAGCACTTGGTGCAACGTTGGTAATCTCTGCAACGGCATGTGAGATACGGAATGCTTCTTGTAGTGCACCGGCGGGAAGGACTTGTTGCTCCTTCTTCAATTGCAAATTGGCAATGATCGTTACGAGGTCCGCATTGCCAGTTCGTTCGCCATAGCCATTTAGCGTCCCTTGAACATGGGTTGCACCTGCAGCAACGGCGGCCATTGAGTTTGCAACGGCGCAACCAGTGTCATTGTGACAATGAATACCTAATCGTGCCGACGTACTTTGAAGGACATCATGAACGACATCGGATAGTTCATCGGGCAACATCCCCCCATTGGTGTCACAAAGTGCGACAACATCTGCCCCGGCTTCAACCGCAACCCGAATGACCTCCAAGGCGTATGACTTATTGGATCGGTATCCGTCAAAGAAATGCTCGGCATCAAGGAAGACGCGCTGTCCTTCGCCGCAAAGATGCTTGATCGAATCAGCGATCATCTCCAGGTTCTCGTCCAAAGATGTACGTAATGCCAGATCCACATGACGGTCATGGGACTTGGCAACCAGGGTCACTACAGCGGCTCCCGAATCACGGAGCGCGCCAAGAAGAAGGTCATCGGCAGCTTTAACGTAAGGTCGACGCGTTGCGCCAAAAGCTACAAACGTGGCGTTCTTTAACTTCAATTCACTCTTGGCTCGCGCAAAGAATTCTGTGTCTTTTGGGTTGGCCCCCGGCCATCCACCATCAATAAAACCCACTCCAAGATCATCCAGGTGACGGGCAATAGCGAGTTTGTCGTGAACCGAAAGATTGAGGCCTTCTTGCTGAGCACCATCACGGAGCGTTGTGTCGTAGATATGAAATGCGTCAGACATCTTCATTGGAGGACTTTTCGCAACCAATGATGGGTATCAGTAACTGTGCCATGTTGAATTCCAAGGAGAGTATTGCGAATCTGCATCGTGATTGGACCAGGAGTCCCATCACCGGTGACCCAGGTTCCCATTGCGCTCTTTGCGGTTCCAACTGGTGAAACGACCGCAGCGGTTCCACAGGCAAAGATTTCAGTGATCTCTCCGCTTTTGGCACCATCGCGCCAATCATCAACGCTGACCATTCTCTCTTCAACCCTGTACCCGAGATCTGACGCGACGGTAAGAATAGAATCGCGGGTAATTCCAGGCAATAAAGTCCCAGTCAATTTTGGCGTAAGGACCGTTGCGTCGGTGCCCAAACCCTTAACGAAGTAGAGATTCATCCCGCCCATCTCTTCGACCCATTTCCGTTCGACGGCATCAATCCAGACGACCTGATCGCAACCCTGCTCTGCCGCAACTTTCTGAGCAACGAGAGAAGCTGCGTAATTTCCACCGCACTTTGCCTCCCCGGTTCCTCCAGGAGCAGCACGAACATATTCAGTTGAGATCCAGACGGTGACCGCGTTCTCGGAATTGAAGTAAGCGGCAGCAGGGGTGGCAATCAACATGTAGAGCGCGCGATTTGTTGGGCGCACTCCAAGCCCCACTTCAGTTGCAAACATAAAGGGGCGAAGGTAGAGCGACTCGCCAATTTTCTCTGGAACCCATCCCGCATCTTCTCTTACAAGCGCATCGACGCTTTCAATGAAAAGCTCGATGGGCAACTCTGGCAGGGCTAACCGCTTCGCGCTGCGGGCAAAGCGTGCCGCGTTTGCTTCAGGGCGGAAGAGTGCAACCCCACCATCGGGTTGGCGGTAGGCCTTTAACCCCTCAAAAATTTCCTGCCCGTAATGGAAAACCATGGTGGCTGGATCGAGTGAAATAGGTGCATACGCTTTCAACTCTGCCTCAGACCAACCCTCAGCCTCGCTCCACTCGGCCACAACCATATGGTCGGTGTAGTACTTGCCAAAGCCGGGCTTCGCTAATTTCTCAGCACGTTCTGCGTCAGAGACTGGATGATTAGAGGGCGTGATCTTGATTGTCATAGTCATCCCTTCAGCGCGACAATAAGCGCGCTTCCGATCTCAGTTGTACTTCGTTTACTTGTACCGCGGCTGCGAAGATCATCGGCAACAACTCTCTCGACATCACGGGCCGCTTCTGGCAGACCTAAGTGATCGAGCATCATGGCAATTGAGAGGATTGTTGCGGTTGGATCTGCCAAATTATTCCCCGCAATATCTGGGGCCGAACCATGTACCGGCTCAAACATTGATGGGTACTTTCGAGTGGGATTGATATTTGCCGATGCCGCAAGTCCGATTCCGCCGCAGATTGCGGCAGCGATATCGGTGAGAATGTCGCCGAAAAGGTTATCTGTGACCACTACATCGAATCTTCCCGGATTGGTAACGAAGAACATTGCCGCTGCGTCTGCATGCAGGTACTCGGTTGTTACAGCTGGATACTCTCTGGCTACGTCAGAGAATGTGCGAGTCCACAAATCACCAGCATGGACGAGAACATTATTCTTATGAACCATCGTCAGCTTCTTGCGAGTACGTAACATGGTCCGCTCAAAAGCATCTCGAATAACTCGTTCAACACCTTTTCGGCTGTTGATGCTATCTTCGATCGCGACTTCGCTCTCACTACCGAATCCAAGGAAACCGCCAGCACCAGAGTATGGACCTTCGGTTCCCTCACGTACAACGATGAAATCAATCTCGTCCGTCGTAGAAAGCGGCGAGGTGACGCCTTCGTACAGACGCGCGGGACGCAAATTCACGTACTGATCAAATGCAAAACGGAGTTTGAGAAGGAGCCCTCGCTCGAGAACGCCGCTTGGCACTGTTGGATCTCCTACTGCTCCCAACAAAATGACATCGGACTTGGCTAAATCATCAAGCACTGATTGTGGTAAGACCTCGCCCGTGCGGTGCCAATAACTCGCACCAAGATCGTAATGAGTCTTCACAAATGAGAGACCATGTTCCGCACCGACTACATCGAGGACCTTGAGGCCTTCACCTACCACCTCAGGTCCGATTCCATCGCCAGCAATCACGGCAATAGTGAATGACTTTTTCATTATCTGGTTACGCTCCTAAAGTGACGGAACGAACAAGGTTGGCACCCGTTTCACGGGATAGATCTTCAAGTACGACCGGGGCTACGGATGAATCAACCGTGATCGCCATGAGGGCTTCGCCTCCAAGATGATCACGTGCAACCTGCATGCCTGCAATATTGATTGATTCCTTTCCAAGAATATTCCCGACAGATCCCACGACGCCTGGTCGATCGGCATAGCGAAGGAAGATGAGGTTCTCCGTGGGAACTAGATCGAGGTCGTATGAATCAATAGCGACGATCTTCTGTACTTGTCGGATACCCATCAAAGTCCCACTCACGGAGATTTTCACTCCTCGCGAAAGTGCAGCGTTCAATGTGACGATGTTTCGGTGATCAGGAGAAATCTCATCCGTCGTCACAGTCGTGACTAGACCACGCTCATGAGCAATTCCGGGAGCGTTAACGTAGGTGACATCTTCCGCGCCCAATCCAAGAAGTGCGCCTTTAAGTGCACTGATTCCAAGAACAGAGCAGTCATGCGCTCCGATTTCACCATGAACAGCCACTTCAATGCTGACAGGGACTTCGCCAGCCAGACCAACAAGAACTCCCGCCAGCTTCTCAACGAGTGGGAGCGCCGGTCGCACATCCTTATGGATGACGCCACCCTTAACATTGACTGCATCCGGCACGAGCTCACCAGCAAGTGCTTTACGAACCGATACAGCGACTGCAATTCCCGCACGCTCCTGAGCTTCATCCGTCGATGCACCTAGATGAGGTGTGGCAACAACTCGATCTAGTGTGAAAAGCGGAGAATCAGTACATGGCTCTGTTGCGAAAACATCAATTCCTGCACCAGCGACTCGGCCTTCGTTAATAGCGTCAAAAAGTGCCGCTTCATCAAGGACCCCACCGCGAGCGGCATTGATGATCCGGACGGTTGGTTTCACTTTCTTCAGCGCATCGACCCCAATGAGATTGGCCGTCTCTTTTGTCTTAGGCAGGTGAATGGTGATGAAATCACTCTGCTCAAGAAGATCGCTGAGATCGAGTAAATGAACACCCAGTTGCGCAGCGCGAGCCGGCTGAAGGTATGGATCGTATGCAATGACCCTCATTCCAAAAGCCTGCATGCGGGTAGCGACTAATTGCCCAATACGCCCAAACCCGACGATTCCCAGAGTCTTTTCATAAAGCTCGGTACCGGTGTACTTAGATCGAGCCCACTTGCCATTTCGTAGCGCGGCGTGCGCAGGTGAAATGTGGCGTGCCGACGCAAGCAAGAGGCCAATTGCTAACTCTGCTGCACTGACAATATTGGACGTCGGCGCATTGACCACCATCACTCCTGCCGCTGTTGCTGCGGGAATTTCGACATTATCAAGTCCCACACCTGCACGAGCGATTATCTTTAAACCCTTTGCTGCAGCAATCGCTTCTGCATCCATCTTTGTAGCAGAACGGATGAGTACCGCATCTACTCCATCAGCAAGGGTAGTAAGGAGCTCATCTCGATTTGCGCCATCACAGTGACGAACCTCGAAATCAGGTCCGAGCGCATCCAGCGTCGCTGGACTCAGTTCTTCAGCAATGAGAACGACAGGTTTAGCCACGCGCGACGCTACCTTCTTTGAAATCATCCTTCGAATCCTTCACCCAGGACATCATGGCGCGAAGGTTGCGACCGACCTCTTCGATGGGGTGATGCTCACCTTTTTCGCGGAAGGCCTTGAACTCGGGAGCGCCCTTGTCCTGGTCGTCTATGAAGCGCTTCGCAAAAGCACCGCTCTGTACATCGGCAAGAACTGCCTTCATGTTCTCCTTGACGTGTGGATCAATAACGCGCGGTCCTGAAACA